>NZ_BAAAVI010000052.1:0-62447 GCF_039534445.1 Streptosporangium fragile
GGGCCACGGCGCCGGGCGCACCCGGCGCGGACGCCCCGGCTCCCGGCGTCGGAGCCCCGACCGGTCCCGAGGGCCCGGCCGGCGTTCCCGCAGACGCGCCCGCGAGGGGCGCCGCGGTGGGGGACGGCTTGCGGGGGCGGCGCCGGGCCGGGCCGGTCCTGACGCCGTAGCCCACCAGGACCGGCTGGCGCTCCTCCCTGGGGGCCGCCACCGGAACCATGTCGTCGGCCGGCGCTCCGGCGGCCTCCGCGCTCTCCACGGGGACCGGGGGCGGCGCCGAGGCGGCGCCGGAGGGGCCGGAGCCGGGACCGGCGCCCGTGCCGTCGTCCACGGAGATGATCGGCGTGCCGACGTCGACGGTCTCGCCCTCGCCGGCCATCAGCGCGGTGACCACGCCCTCGAACGGGCAGGGCAGCTCGACCACGGCCTTGGCGGTCTCGATCTCCACGATGATCTGGTTGACCGTGACCGGGTCACCCGGCTTGACGTGCCAGCGGACGATCTCGGCCTCGGTCAGGCCCTCACCCACGTCGGGGAGCTTGAACTCCTTCATCCTGGCTCCCTCCTTCAGAACGCGAACGCGCGGTCGACGGCGTACAGGACCCGGTCCAGGTCGGGCAGGTAATGATCCTCCAGCCGCGAAGGGGGGTAGGGGGTGGACGGCCCGCCGACACGCAGGACCGGGGACTCCAGGTGGTAGAAGCACTCCTCGGTGACGCGGGCGGCGATCTCGGCTCCGAAACCGCTGTAGACGGGCGCCTCGTGCACCACGATGCAACGTCCGGTCCTGCGCACCGACTCGACGATCCGGGGGACGTCGAGCGGGTTGAGCGAGCGCAGGTCGATCACCTCCAGGGAGCGGCCGTCCTCCTCGGCCGCCTTGGCCGCCTCCAGGCAGGTCTTCACCATCGGGCCGTACGCGAGCAGGGTGACGTCGGCCCCCGGCCGCACCACTCGGGCCTGGTCGAAGGGCGGCCAGTCGCCGGAGTCGACGTCCACCTCCGCCTTCTCCCAGTAGCGCCGCTTGGGCTCGAAGAAGACGACCGGGTCGTCGCAGCGGATCGCCTGCTGGATCATCGCGTAGGCGTCGGCCGGGTTGGAGCAGGCCACGACGCGCAGGCCCGCGGTGTGCGTGAAGTACGCCTCGGGCGACTCGCTGTGGTGCTCGACCGCGCCGATACCGCCGCCGCACGGGATGCGCACGACGACCGGCAGCCTCAGCTTGCCCAGCGAGCGCAGCGGCATCTTGGCGAGCTGGGTGATGATCTGGTCGGCCGCCGGGAAGACGAACCCGTCGAACTGGATCTCGCACACCGGACGGTACCCCCGCAGCGCGAGGCCGATGGCCGTGCCGACGATGCCCGACTCGGCCAGCGGGGTGTCGATGACCCGCTGCTCGCCGAAGTCCTTCTGCAGCCCGTCGGTGACCCGGAAGACCCCGCCGAGCTTGCCCACGTCCTCACCCATGACGAGGACCTTGGGGTCGTCCTCCATGGCCTTGCGCATGCCCTCGTTGAGCGCTCTGGCCAGCGTGAGAGTGGTCATCCCTCGAACCCCTCCAGGTAGGCGGCGAACTCGGCGCGCTCGGCGTCCATCAGCGGGTGGCGCTCGGCGTAGACGTGGTCGAAGATGGCCAGCGGTTCGGGGTCGGGCAGGGCGAGACAGCGCTTGCGGAGGTCACGTCCCAGCTCGTCCGCCTCGGCGTCGACCGCCTCGAAGAACTCCTGGTCGGCGATCTGGTTCTTGAACATGTAGGACCGGACCCGCTCGATCGGGTCCTTGAGCTTCCACGCCTCCAGCTCGGCGGCCACCCGGTAGCGGGTGGGGTCGTCGGAGGTGGTGTGGGCGCCCATCCGGTAGGTGAAGGCCTCGATCAGCATCGGGCCCTGCCCGGACCTGGCGTCGGCCAGCGCCTTGCGGGTGACGGCGAGGCAGGCGAAGACGTCGTTGCCGTCGACCCGGACGCCCGGGAAACCGAACCCGCTCGCCCTGCGGAACAACGGGATGCGGGACTGCTTCTCCAGCGGCTCGGAGATGGCCCACTGGTTGTTCTGGCAGAAGAACACCACCGGGGCGTTGAACACCGAGGCCCAGATGAACGACTCGTTCACGTCGCCCTGCGAGGTGGCGCCGTCGCCGAAGTAGACGATGGTGGCCGCCTCGGCGCCGTCGCGCTGGACGCCCATGGCGTAGCCGACCGCGTGCAGGGTCTGGCTGCCGATCACGATGGTGTAGAGGTGGAAGTTGTGCTCGGCGGGATCCCAGCCGCCGTGGTTGACCCCGCGGAACAGGCCGAGCAGGTTCAACGGGTCCACGCCCCGGCACCAGGCGACGCCGTGCTCGCGGTAGGTCGGGAAGGCCATGTCTGTCTCCGCCAGGGCGCGGCCGGAGCCGATCTGCGCGGCCTCCTGGCCGAGCAGCGAGGCCCACAGGCCCAGCTCACCCTGGCGCTGCAGGGCGACGGCCTCCATGTCGACGCGGCGGACCAGGACGAGGTCCCGGTAGAGTGCGCGGACCTCATCCGGGGTGAGGTCGATGTCGTAGTCGGGGTGCTCGACCCGCTCTCCTTCGGGGGTCAGCAACTGGACGAGTTCCGGGGGTGCTTCCGCACCACGGGAGGCGTCGGCTGTCACGTGCCGCTCCTGTGTGCTCGGGGCCGTCTGGATGGGTTCGCCACCGTCGTCCGGCCGGTTAGCAACGCGTTCGATCCTTCTGGTGGTGGCTCGTCCGCGTTTGTGGCCATCGTGGCAGAGGTCACACGTATGTGCGCAAGACCTGCCGAGGCGTTCATGTGATCCACATTCCCCGCGCCTCTCCTTTCACCCACGCGCGGCGCGGATCTCCCGCAGGATCGCGGAACGGCGGCCCCGAAGACACAGCCAGGCGGCACGACCCACGGACACACGGACACACGGACACACGGACACACGGCCAGGCGGCACGGCCCACGGACCCGCGGACACACGGCCGGACGGCACGGCCCACGGATCCGGGGACGGAGTGCGCGGCCCCGGAGACGGAGTGCTGCGCGGGCCGGTTACTCTTGAGGCGCCGAACCGTCCCCGCTCCAACCAGGAGGAACACCGTGGCGCGCGTCATCGTCGACGTCATGCTGAAGCCCGAGATTCTCGACGCGCAGGGGCAAGCCATCGCCCGCGCGCTCCCGCGGCTCGGCTTCTCCGGCGTCTCCGCGGTACGGCAGGGCAAGCGGTTCGAGGTGGAGCTGGAGGGCCCGGCCGACGAGGCGGCGATCGCGGACGTCCGGAAGATGGCCGAGACCCTGCTCGCCAACACGGTGATCGAGGACTTCACCGTCACGGTGGAGTCGTAGGGCGACATCCCCCGCGGATCTACACCTCCCAGATCGGTCTAAATCCCACTTTGGTGGTGGAGCAATCCAATGGGTTGACCACCAGTAAATAACATTACGGTTATTTTGCGGTTAGCCCGGATTCTGTAGGGAAGCCTTCACCAGGTGACGTCTGACCCCGGGAGGAACGCGGTGGGCATGGAGTTCTCGCTGGCTCTGCCCAGACAGGCCGTCGGAATTCCGATGGTCCGCAGGGCGCTGGGTGACTCCCTGCGCTCGTTCGGCGTCACCGAAGACTGTGTCTCCGACATCCTCCTGGCGGTCACGGAGGCGTGCGCCAACGCCGTCCGGCACGGCGGCCCGGCCAACCGCTACCGGGTCGAGACCGCCATCGGCGACGGCCGCTGCGACGTCCGCATCATCGACCGCGGCCAGGGCCTCCTCCGGGTGCCGGAGCAGTACCCGCCGACCGACATCGAGAACGGCCGGGGCATCCTCATCATGCAGGCCGTGGTCGACGAGATCTCCTTCAAGATCACCCCCGGCCGGGGCACCGTCGTGCACCTGCGCAAGCACCTCGACTGGGACGAGGACGCCGCGTCCACACGCGAACGGGTGCTCGCCGCCGTCTAGTGAGCCGGATCCGAGGTCCCGCCCCGCCACATGAGGCGTATCCGGCACCGAGCACCCGGTCGACACCTCGGTGATCCCGCGGTCGACCGCGCAGCGCCACCGAGCCGGCCCACCAGCCCGTACGACCGCGCCCCGCCCTTCGCGGGACGGCCTCTCGCCCACCTCGCCGGGCCTGTGGCAGGGGCTTGGTCGCCTCTCTCCGGGGAGCAGATAGCCTGGACACACCGCCGCAGACCGATGTCCGATGTGTGAGACGTCGGCGCGGCGCTCGTTTGTGGAGGGGAACGCTGTCATGAGTGCTGCCCGCGTGGGCGTGGTCACTTTTCCCGGAACTCTTGACGATCAGGACGCGGCCCGCGCCGTGCGCCACGCCGGCGGCGAGGCCGTCCCGCTGTGGCACGCGGACCCCGACCTGAAGGGGGTGGACGCGGTCTTCCTGCCGGGCGGGTTCTCCTACGGGGACTACCTGCGCTGCGGGGCCATCTCCCGGTTCGCACCGCTGATGGAAGAGCTGATCCCGGCGGCCAGGGCCGGCCTGCCGGTGCTGGGCACCTGCAACGGCTTCCAGATCCTCTGCGAGGCCCACCTGCTGCCGGGCGCGCTGATGCGCAACGCCGGGCTGCACTACATCTGCCGCGACCAGGGCATCCGGGTGGAGAGCACCACCACCCCCTGGACCTCCGCCTTCACCGAGGGCCAGGAGATCGTGCTGCCGATCAAGCACGGTGAGGGCCGCTACGTCGCCGACCAGGCCACCCTGGAGGCGCTGGAGGCGGGCGGCCAGGTCGTCTTCCGCTATGTCGGGGGCAACCCGAACGGCTCCCTGAACGACATCGCGGGCATCCGTAACGAGGCCGGCAACATCGTCGGTCTCATGCCGCACCCCGAGCACGCCGTCGAGGACCTCACCGGGGCCCCGAGCACCGACGGCCGCGGGTTCTTCACCTCCATCCTCAAGAAGCTGGTGAACGCATGACCCTCGACACCGTCAAGCGCGCCGAGGAGACCCCCGAGGAGCGCCAGCCCTACGCCGAGCTGGGCATGAAGACCGACGAGTACGAGCGGGTCCGCGAGATCCTCGGCCGTCGGCCCACGAGCTCGGAACTCGCCATCTACAGCGTCATGTGGAGCGAGCACTGCTCGTACAAGTCCTCCAAGGTGCACCTGCGCCAGTTCGGCACGAAGGCTCCAGTCTCGGAGGCTCTGCTCGTCGGCATGGGCGAGAACGCCGGCGTGGTCGACGTCGGCGACGGCTGGGCGGCCACCTTCAAGATCGAATCGCACAACCACCCGTCGTACGTCGAGCCGCACCAGGGTGCGGCGACCGGCGTCGGGGGCATCGTCCGCGACATCATGTCGATGGGCGCCCGGCCGATCGCGGTGATGGACGCGCTGCGTTTCGGCGCGGCCGACGCCCCCGACACCCGGCGGGTGCTGCCCGGCGTGGTCGAGGGCATCAGTCACTACGGCAACTGCCTGGGCCTGCCCAACATCGGCGGGGAGGTCGTCTTCGACCCCTGCTACATCGGCAACCCGCTGGTCAACGCGCTCTGCGTGGGCCTGCTGCGCAAGGACCAGATCAAGCTGGCCACCGCCCCCGGCCCGGGCAACAAGGTCGTCCTGTTCGGCGCGCTGACCGGTCCTGACGGCATCGGCGGCGCGTCCGTGCTCGCCTCGGCCACCTTCGAGGACGAGTCGCACGCCAAGCGCCCCAGCGTCCAGGTCGGCGACCCCTTCATGGAGAAGCTGCTGATCGAGTGCTGCCTGGAGCTGTACCAGGCGGACGTGGTCGTCGGCATCCAGGACCTCGGCGCGGCCGGCGTCTCCTGCGCGACCACCGAGCTCGCGGCCAAGGGCACCGGCGGCATGGACGTCCGGCTCGACCTCGTCCCGCTGCGCGACCCGTCGCTGCGGCCCGAGGAGATCCTGATGAGCGAGTCGCAGGAACGCATGATGGCGGTCGTCACCCCCGACGACATCGACGCCTTCATGGCGATCTGCGCGAAGTGGGACATCCCCGCGACCGTCATCGGCGAGGTCACCGACTCCGGCCGCCTGGTGATGACCTGGCACGGCGAGACGATCGTCGACATCCCGCCGGGTACCGCGGCCGACGAGGGCCCGGTCTACGAGCGGCCGTTCCACGAGCCGGCCGGCCAGGCCGCGCTGAACGCCGACGACCCGGCCCGCCTCGACCGCCCCGCCGACCTGCGCGCGACGCTGCTGCGGCTCCTCGGCTCGCCCAACCTGGCGTCGAAGGAGTGGGTCACCTCCCAGTACGACCGCTACGTCCGGGGCAACACGGTGCTGGCCCAGCCCGCCGACGCCGGGGTGCTCCGCATCAGTGAGGCCATGCCGGGCGCCGAGGAGACGACCCGGGGAATCGCGCTGGCCACCGACGGCAACGGCCGCTACGCCCGCCTCGACCCGTACGCCGGGGCCCAGCTCGCGCTGGCCGAGGCCTACCGGAACGTGGCGGTGACCGGTGCGAAGCCGCTCGCGGTGACCAACTGCCTCAACTTCGGCTCCCCGGAGGACCCCGAGGTCATGTGGCAGTTCGCCGAGGCCGTGCGCGGCCTGGCCGACGCCTGCAAGACCCTGGGCGTCCCGGTGACCGGCGGAAACGTGTCGTTCTACAACCAGACCGGGACGACCGCGATCCACCCGACCCCGGTCGTGGGCGTGCTGGGCGTGATCGACGACGTGGCCGCGCGTGTGCCGTCCGGCTTCACCGGGGAGGGCGACCGGGTCGTCCTGCTCGGCGAGACCGAGCAGGAGTTCGGCGGTTCGGAGTGGGCCCACGTCGTCCACGGCCACCTCGGCGGCCTGCCGCCCGTGGCGCGTCTGGAGTCCGAGCGCGACCTGGCGCTCGTCCTGACCGAGGCCGCCTCGCGGGGTCTGCTGACCGGCTCCCACGACCTGTCCGACGGCGGGCTGGCCATCGCCCTGGCCGAGGCCTGCCTGTCCCGGGGCGTCGGCTGCACCGTCTCCCTGACGGGTGACGACGCGTTCGTCGACCTGTTCAGCGAGTCGTCGGCCCGCGCACTGGTGACCGTCAGGCCGGAGTCGTTCGACGCCTTCGCGGAGCTGTGCGCGGCCCACGAGGTGCCCTGCTACGGCCTGGGCACCACCGGCGGCGCCTCCCTGACGGTGGAGGGCGTCCTGGAGATCCCGGTCGCCGAACTCCGGGAGACCCACGAGGCCACCCTGCCGGGCATCTTCGGCTGACGGTTCGAGCACAACAGGGGTACGGCTTGCGGGCGCCGTACCCCTTCTTCATTCGCGCGTCCGCCGTCCGAAGGGGTGGGACGGGGTCACTTGGCGGCGGGGCTCGCCGACGGGGTGGTGCTGGGCGTCGCGTTCTGGCTCTGCTGGTTGCCGGGCTCCTGCTGCTTCTCCGAGGCGCCCGCCTCCTCGAGGAGGTGACGCAGGGAGCCGGAGCAGTCGCCCCACTGCAGGATCGAGGGGTCCTTCGAGACGTTCTTGCAGGTGATCTTGCCCTTGAGGCCGATCTCCCTCAGGTCGAACACCATAGCCTTGATCGCGGTGGCGTCCTTGCCGTCCCGGCCGTCCTTGCCGTCCTTGCCGTCCTTGCCGTCGACACCCGGCTTGCCCTGGGGACCGGTGTCGCCCTTGTCGCCCTTGTCGCCCTTCAGGCCCTGGGGACCGGTGTCGCCCTTGTCGCCCTTCAGGCCCTGCGAGCCGGTCTCGCCCCTGGGGCCCTGCGGACCGCGCGGGCCCTGCGGACCCTGCGGGCCGGCGGTGGCGATGCCCTGGGAGCCGCCTCCCTGGCTCCAGACGACCCGGGTCTCGGTCGACCTGCACGAGGCCGTGGCGTTGACGATCCGCGTGTAGCGCGTCTTCTTGTGGACGCACGCGTGAACGTCACCGGCCGCCGACGACGCGACGGCAGCGCTGCCGCTCACGGTGAAGATCGATCCGGCCAGCACGCCGACGGACAGAACAGCAAGCGTACGTCCGCCCCGCAACTTGGTAGCCACTGAGCTTCCTTTCTGTGACTTCAGAGCCTGATGTGATCCAAATGGATCTGGGTAATAGATGTTTCGATCGCTCCAGAGGTTGTCGCTTTAAACATCACGTTTTGGCTTCAGCGGCGAGAGGTGCGGGCGCCTGGGCTTCGAACGCCTGCCCGTGCCGGTCCCGTGCGGGATAATCGGTCCGTTCGGGGGAACCTCGCCCCTACGGGCGTGGGCGGACGAGACAGGGAACCACCCGGGTTCCCCAGACACGGAGGCCACCGTGCCGACCATTGACCCGACGAACGCGGCCCTCGACGACCGCGCCGGACGGGAACCGTACCTGCCGCCGGCGACCCAGCCGATCCGCGCCCTGGTCTGGGTGCTCCACCTGGTGATGCCGATGCTGGGGCTCTGGCTGCTGCTGGCCCAGCCCGACCTGAACATCGTGTGGCATGACAACCCCAGCCACTTCTGGTTGATCATCACCGTGGCCGGGATCAACCTGGCCCTGGGCCTCATGATCAGTGAGGCGTCGGCACGGCGCGCGGACGCCCGGCTGCTGCTGGTCTCACTGGTCTTCCTGAGCAGCGCCGCGTCCTTCCTGGTGCACGGGCTGACCACGCCGAGGATCATCCTCGACGGGCCGAGCTACGGCTTCGACCTCTCCCACCCGGTCGGTCTCCTCATCGCCTCGGTGTTCGCGTTCGCCTCGGCGCTGCCGCTGGGCGAGCGTGCGGCCGAGGCCGTGCTGAGGAACCAGATGTGGCTGCGCGGCGGTGTCGCCGTGCTGATCGCCCTGTGGGGAGTCGCCTGCCTCGTGCCGGGCCTCACCCCGCTGAGCGGTCCGGCCCCCACGGGCGGTGCCGGCCTCGGCGGCCTGGAGCTGATCGGGGTGGTGCTGTACGCGGCGGCGGCCACGATGCTGTTCCAGCTGCACCGCAGGCGTCCGGCGGCGGTGCTCGTCAGCCTGGTCACCGCCTACGCGCTGCTCGCCGAGGCGCTGGTCGCCGGGACGTCGCACCGCAACTGGCACCTGTCGTGGTGGCTGTGGCACGTGCTGCTGACCACGGCCTTCCTCTTCGTCGCCTACAGCGCCTACCTGCAGTTCCGGCGGGAGGGCAGCAGCGCGGGGCTGTTCGACGCGGTCGCGCTGTCGGCGACGGTCCGCAGGCTGCGGGCCGACTACGAGGCGGCCCTGGAGGAACTCGTCGGCCACCTGCGACGCCGGGAGGAGAGCAGGGTCCCGATCGCGGACCGGCTGGCCGGCAAGTTCGGGCTCACCGAGGCGCAGGCGGCGGTGCTCGACCGGGCGGGTGAGGCGCTGGCCAACGAGCGCGAGCTCTCCGAGCGGCTCGCCGCGTTGGCCGACATCGGCCGCCAGGCCCGCGTGGGCCTGCCCGAGAAGGAACTCCTCGCCCAGGGCCTCGACCGGATCCGGCAGGCGTACGGGGAGGTCCGTATCAAGCTGGTCGACGACGGCCGGGTCAGCGTGGGCGCCAAGGAGTACGCCCAGCGGGACTTCCCCGCCGACGGGCCGCTCCGGTTCGACGGCAAGGTCGTCCACCCGCTCACGGTGAAGGGCAGGCTCGCCGGGGCACTGGAGGTGCCGGTCGGCCGGACCCCCCAGGACGAGGCGCTGGCCGCCACCCTGGCCGGCCAGCTGTCCATCTCCCTGGAGAACGCCCGGCTCTACCGCGAGCTGGAGACGCTTTTCCGGCAGTACATGTCGCCGGACGTGGCCCAGTCGCTGCTGGCCGACCCGCGGACCGCGGCGCTCGGCGGCGAACTGGTCGAGCTGACCGCGCTCTTCGCCGACCTGAAGGGCTTCACGAGTTTCTCCGAGAAGGTGGCGCCCGGCGAGATCGTCGAGATGCTGAACCGCTACCACTCCGCGGCCGTGCCCATCATCCTCGGCAACGGCGGCACGATCGTGCAGTTCGTGGGCGACGCGCTGCTGGCGCTGTTCAACGCGCCCGCCCGGCAGGAGGATCACGCCACCGCCGCGGCGCGGGCGGCCCTGGCCATGCAGAGGGCCGCCGAGGAGATCGCGGCCGGGACTCCCGGTTATCCTCGGTTCAGGATCGGGATCAACACCGGTCAGGCGCTGGTCGGCAACATCGGCAGTCCGGAGCTGCGCGGGTTCAACGCGATGGGCGACTGCGTCAACGTGGCCGCCCGGCTGGAGGGCATCGCCGACCCCGGCAGCGTCGTGATCGGGCAGAGCACTCTCGACCTGATCGGTCCCCACGCCGAAGTCCATCCCCTGGGCTGGCTCAACCTCAAGGGCAGGGAACAACCTGTCCATGCCTATGTGCTGTCCGGCCTTCCGTAGAGATACGTCCGGCCGCGAGACCCGTCCCGACACCACCGAGATCGCCGAGAGGTGACCATGAGCTCCACACCCGAACCGGGCGAGTTCATCACGATGCTCACGCGTGAGGAGGTCGCGGCCCTGTATGCCGCCGGGCGCCCCCGGCGCTGGGACAGGGGCGCGACGATGTTCACCGAGGGCGACGTGTCCGACTGGGTTCTCCTCCTGACGTCCGGCCGCGTCAAGGTGTCCTCGCACACCGCGGCCGGCAGCGAGGTGGTGCTCGCGGTGCGCGGGCCGGGTGCGCTGCTCGGCGAGTTCGCGGCGATCGACGGCCTGCCCAGGTCCGCCACGGTCACCGCGCTGGAGCCGGTCGAGGGGATCACCATCCGCGACTTCCCCGCCTACCTGCAGGAGCACGGACGGGTGGCGGTGCTGCTCATGCAGATGATCACCAGCAAGATGCGCGACGCCGACCGCAAGCGGATCGAGTACGGCGCGTTCGACACCACGGGCCGGGTGGCCACCCGCCTGGTCGAGCTGGCCGAGCGGTACGGCGAGCCGGACGACGGCGGCGTCCGGGTGGCGCTCCCCCTCTCCCAGGACGAGCTGGCCGGCTGGACCGGTGCCTCCCGCGAGGCGGTGAGCAAGGCCCTGCGCTCGCTGCGCGACCGGGGGCTGATCGAGACCGGCCGCCGCCGCGTGATCGTCCACGACATGGAGGGGCTGCGCAAGCGGGCCCGCTGAGGGCCCTCCGGGAGCCCTCGACGGCCCGCCCTCCGGGAGCCCTCGACGGCCCGACGACAGCCGGCGGTGGGACGCGCCCTTCCGATGGAAGGGCGCGCGCGTCCTCCGTCGGGCGGGGAGGTCCCGCGCCGTGCCGCCGTACACAGTGCGGGGCGACCCGCACCGTGATCGACGTACACAGTGCGGGGTGACCCGCACCGTGATCGACGTACGACGTACGTCAGACTGGGATTCATGGTCGCAATTCCCCAAGACCTACCCGGCTCCCCCGAATACCTGTCCAAACTCCGCTACGCGTGGCGGGTCTGCTCGGTCACCAGCCTCGGCATGGTCCTGATCGGCATATCCGGAAGCACGTTGAACGTGGCGCTTCCCACCGTGGTCAGGCACTTCCGGGCGGACGCGTTCGCCGCCGGCTGGGTCCTGCTGGCCTTCCTCCTCGTCAACACCGCGAGCCTGGTCTTCTTCGGCCGGGTGGCCGACCTGCTGGGCCGCCGGGAGATCTACCTGACGGGATTCGCGCTGTTCACCGTCGGGTCGCTGCTGGCCGGGTTCTCGCCGGGGATCTGGTTTCTGATCGCGATGCGGGTGGTGCAGGCGGTCGGGGCGGCGATGATCCTGGCGAACGGAACTGTGATCATCACCGACGCCTTCCCTTCGGACCGGCTCAGCCAGGGCATGGGCGTCTACATCGGCACGCTCTCCGTCGCCCAGCTCGCCGGGCCGACCGTGGGCGGCCTCGTCGCCGACACCGCGGGCTGGCAGTGGATCTTCTGGGTGAACGTGCCCGCCGGGTTGATCGCCCTCGCCTGGGGCGCCTTCACCCTGCGCCGGGTCCCCCGGGGGCCGCGCCGGCCGGTGGACGCGCTCGGCAACCTGATCGTGTTCGCCGCGCTCTCGGCGGCCCTGATCGCGCTCTCCGAGGCGGGGTCGCGGGGCCTGTCCAGCCCGGTGGTGATCGTCGGGGCGGGGATCGCGGTGACGCTGGTCCCGGCGCTGATCCTCGTGGAGCGCCGGTCGTCGCACCCCGTGCTCGACATGCGGCTGTTCGGCGAGCGCATGCTGGCCTTCGCCAACGTGGCGTCCTTCTGCAACGCGCTGGCGCGCTCGGCGCTGATCCTCCTGGTCGCCCTCTACTTCCAGGCGGCCAGGGGCGTCGACGCCGTCACCGCCGCCCTGGGCGTGCTGCCGGTGCCGATCGGCATGGCCGTGGCCTCCCCTGCGGCGGGTGCCCTCGGCCGCCGGGTGCCGCCCTACGCGCTCTCCGTGGGGGGAGCCCTGATGAGCACGGCGGGGCTGGGCGTGCTGTTCCTGACCGTCGACCCCGCCACGCCGTACTGGATCATCGGGGTGGGGCTGTTCCTGTGCGGCTGCGGCAGCGGCACCTTCCTCACCGGCAACACCACACAGGTCATGTCGGCCCTGCCCGCGGGGAGCCTGGGCGTGGTGAACGGCTTCCGGCTCATGATCATGAATGTCGGGATCGTGCTCAGCGTCGCCGTCACGCTGAGCGTTCTGACCAGCTCGGTCAGCGCCGAGCTGCGCGGCCAGGTCTACGCGGGCACGCTGTCGCGCGTCTCACCCGTGGCCGTCGAGCAGCTGATGGACGGCTTCCGGAAGACCTACGCCGTGCTGTTCGCCGTCGCCCTGACCGGCGCCCTGACGGCCGCCCTGGCGAGAGCCCGCCGAGACCCCGCCGCGCGGTAGGGGCTGTGGTCCTTCGGGGTGCTCGGGATCTGCTTCTTCGCCGCGCTCTGCCCGCAGAACGAGCCGGGCTTCCCACCGATCGAGGCGGCGGCGGCGTTCGTGCCGATGGCGCGACCGGTGGCCGCGGGCACGGTGACGGCCCGCGCCCGTCCCGGAGCCCCGCCCGTAGGACGGGGCTCCGGGACGGGCCGGCGCCGGGTCAGGAACCGATCTTCTTGCCCTCGGTGTGCCAGACGACCGCGACGGACGGACGGGGCTGGCTGGTCCCGCCGTCGGGCCAGTGGCTGCTGGGGTTCTCGGGGCTGGCGTCGTCGGTCTCACCGGGGTGCTGCACGGCCACGAAGACGCTCCGCTGGTCCTTGCTGATCAGCGGACCACACGTCTCGGCGCCGACCGGCACGCTCAGGAACTGGCGCAGGTAACCGCGCTCGGGACCGCGCACCGGCATGACGAACAGGCCGTCGTTGGCGCCGAGCTGGTTGCCGTCGGTGGAGATCCAGAGGTTGCCGTCGGCGTCGAAGGTGACGTTGTCCGGGCAGGAGATCGGCGAGACCTTGGTCTTGTCGAACCCGGCGAAGTACGTGGCGGGGTCGTTCGGGTCGCCGCAGACCAGCGGCAGCGACCAGGCGAAGGTCGTGGCACCGGCGTCGTTGCGGCGCTCGACGATCTCCAGGACGTGACCGTGCTTGTTGGCCGAGCGCGGGTTGGCCTCGTCCGCCTGGGCCGGGGTCCGGTTGGAGTTGTTGGTCAGGGCCACGTAGACGCCGCCGGTGACGGGGTTGCGCTCCACGTCCTCGGGGCGGTCCATCTTGGTCGCGCCGACCTTGTCGGCCGCGACCCGGGTGTAGACGAGCACCTCGGCGGCGGTCATCCCGGGCACGTGCGAGACGTTCCCGGTGACCAGCGGGATCCACTCGCCGGAGCCGTCGAACTTCCCGTCCGCGGGAAGCCTGCCGGAGCCGTCGATCTCGGTGGCCGGGCTGTCGCCGGTGAACTTGGCCACGTACAGCGTGCCCTCGTCCAGCAGGGTCCGGTTGTGCCGGTCGAAGCCCGGGATGTAACGCTTCTTGGAGACGAACTTGTAGACGTACTCGAACCGGGAGTCGTCCCCCATGTAGGCCACGACCCGGCCGTCCGCGGCCAGGGAGGTGGTGGCGCCCTCGTGGGCGAACCGGCCCAGGGCGGTGCGCTTGACCGGCGTGGAGTCGGGGTCGAACGGGTCGATCTCCACGATCCAGCCGGTCCGGTTGAGCTCGTTGGGGTGCTTGGCCAGGTCGAACCGCTCGTCGACCCGGTCGAACCGGCGGTTGCCGTTCGGGATGCCCGTCGTGGTGCTCACGCCGTACCGGGAGAGGTAGGGCTTCTGCGCCTCGGGCACACCGTTGCCGTTGACGAAGTACTGGTTGAAGTTCTCCTCGGCGGTGAGCACGGTTCCCCACGGGGTGGTGCCGCCGGCGCAGTTGTTCAGCATGCCGACCGGCGTGGTGCCGGCCGGGTCGGCGGCGGTCTTCAGCAGGTCGCTGCCGGCCGCGGGGCCGGTGAACTTCATGGGGGTGTGCACGGTGATGCGGCGGTTGTAGCGGCGACGCCCCCTGGTGACCAGCCGCCACTCGCCGGAGTTGCCCACGCGCTCGATCTCGACGACCGAGCCGCCGTGCGCGGCCATGCCGATCTTGATCTGCTCCTCGGTGGCGGAGGTGCCGTCCTTGTACCCGCGGAACATCAGGCTCTCGTCGGAGTACTCGTGGTTCACCCAGAGCAGGCCGCGGTTGTGGCCGATCGGGAAGAGCGTCACGTAGTCACAGTTGTAGCCGAACTGCGCCGCCTGCGCCTCGGCCGTCTGGTTCTCGAAGTCGAACGCGGGGGCGCCGGGCAGCACCGGGTCGCCCCAGCGCACCACGGCGGCCGAGGCGTACCCGGCGGGGATTGTCAGCTTGTCGTCGGTGTTCGGCGCGACGGCGGCGAAGCGCAGCTTGCCGCTCCCGCCGGGGCCGTTCCCGCCGCCGTGACGGAGGGTCTCCGCCTCCACGTCCGGGTCGGCCGCGGCCGGAAGGGCGGTGCCGACGCCCGTCCCGACGACCAGGGCACCGACGGCCCCGGCGCGCAGCATGCTCCGGCGGGACATCGCCTGGGCGACCACGTCACCGAAGTACGGGTTGTCGCTGGGGTTCGTCACATCGTGGGCGCACTGGTCACCGCAGCGGAATCGGCAGGTGAGCGCGCTGCGGCCGCCCTTGTGCGGGCTCGCGAGCAGCGGGAGCAGTCGGCGCGGCGACATGTTCGCCACAGGTCCTCCAAGAGAGTGCAAAGTCGTTCCCGCACGGACGCTACGGGCGTCAACCGAACCCGGGGTGAACGAGGTTTGCCCGGTTGATGAACCGTTCGTCCGGATGATCTCCTCCGGCGGGCGGGCATCATGGAAGGCGTGCCACCACACAAGCCCGACCCCGCCAAGGTCCGCGCGGCCCTCGACAGCCAGCTGATCGCCCTCGACGAGCCGCCCTACGACGGGCCCGAGGGGCTCGCGGCGCTGCTGGGAGCATGCGTGGCCGTGGTCCTCCGCGCCTTCGAGCGCGGGATCTCCCCCGAGCGCGACGCCACCCGGTTCGCGGTGCGGCACCTGCTGGACAAGCTGGCGACGGCCGCCCCCGGCCGGACCGTGGAGGTGCGGGTCCCGCCGTACGCGGCCGTGCAGTGCGTGGCGGGCCCCCGCCACACGCGGGGCACCCCGCCGAACGTCGTCGAGACGGACGCGCGCACCTGGCTGGAGCTCGCCACCGGCCTGCTGACCTGGGCCGAGGCGACGGCGGCCGGGAGGGTCTCGGCCAGCGGGTCCAGGGCCGATCTCTCGGACCACCTGCCGCTGCGTTAGACGCCCCGACCGGTCGCCGCGGCCGGACCGGGTCAGGACCCGGTCTCGACCTGGATGCCGAACTTCTCCTCGATGCAGCGCTGCTGCTGAGGCCCCGGGGGCAGGTTGAGGCAGTCGCTCACCCGGTTGTAGACCCAGACGACGAACACCGTGGCCATGATCAGGGTGAGGGCGCTCAGGACGATGCCCACCCAGGCGCGGCCCTTGTTGGAGTTCTTGGCGACCGCGACGATGCCGATGACCAGACCGACGATCGCCGACAGCACGCCGAGACCGCAGACGAAGAGCAGCACGATGCTGACGATGCCCAGGACGAGCGCGGCGGTGCCGAGCCCCCCGCCCTGCTTCACGGGACCACCCGGGTAGGCCGGGTACGGCGTGCCGCCCGGGTAGACGGGCGTGCCCGGCATCGGCGCCGCGTACGGCGTGCCCATCTGGGGCGGGACGTTCTCCTGGGGCGGATACGCCGGGCCCGCCCCCGGGGGCTGCTGCAGCCGGTCCCCGTAGCTCTGCCGCGGCAGCTGCCCCGGCTGGGTGGTCTCGTGCTCCTCCTCGCCCGGCCGGTCCCCGCGGTCGTCGCCCTGCCGGTGGGCCCGGTGGGGCTCGCCCCCCTCGGGGACGCCCTCCGGTCCCCCGGCCTGGCCGCCGCCGTAGGGAGAGGCGCCGCCCCCGGAGGGCATGCCCTGACCGGGCTCGTCGCGCGAGCCACCGGAGGCGTACGCGCCCGGACCGCCGGCGCCGTACGCACCCGGGACCGCCGGGAAGCCCTCCGGGGTCGTCGGCGGGTCGTAGCGCGAGGGTGGCGTGGCGGCGGGAGTCTCGGGCAGGTCCGGCCCGCCGGGAGGTTCCGCGGCGCTCTCCCAGCCGGGGTAGGCGGGAGGCGTGGTGCCCGGCACCGGGTGGGAGAGCTGCCCCTCCGCGGACACGGTGTCCGGCCGCGGGTAGCCCGGTGAGCCGTACGTCATCGTGGCGTTCGGGTCCACCTGCTCCGGGCCGGGCACCTCCGGCGCGCGTGGCAGGTCCGGGTGCCGCGGGAGCGACGGCTCCTCAGGCACCGGCGACGACGGCCAATTCGGGGTGCCGGGCTTTTCGGGCTTTTCGGGCTCTTCGGGCTCGGGAGACCACGGGGTGGGCCCGCCCGGCTCGCCCGGCCCGGCGGGCATCGTGGACGACGGCCGGTCGGCGGCCTCCTGCGGCCACACGCGCTCGTCGGCGGCCCGCCTCCGTCCCGGCCGCCCGCCGGGCTCCGCGACCTCGCCCTCCGGGGAGGAGGACTCCTGCGGCCAGGCGAGTGGCCGGGTCCGCTCGGGCGGCTCCCCTCCGAGTGGCTCGGACGGCTCTCCCACGGACGCCCCGGCGCGTCCCGGCGGCTGCCACATCGGCATCCCGGCCTGGTCGGACGGCTGCCACGTCGGCATCCCGGCCGGCTCGACGGGCTCCCACCGGGACGGCCGGGCGCGCTCGGACGGCTCCCCGGCGGTACCGGAACGTTCCAGCGGCTCCCCTCCCGGCGGGGCGGCCCGCTCGGGCGACTCGCCCGCCGGGGTGGAGGGCGGTCGCGGCCAGGGGGACGGTTCGGACGGCGGAGGGACGGCCCGGGCGGACGGGTCGTCGGGGCGGGGAAGGGTCGGCGCGGGTTCGGAGGTGGCCCGCTCATCCTGGGCGGCCGACTCCTCGGAGGCGCTCGACGGCTCCTCCGAGCCGGACCCTTCCCGCTCGGGTCGCCCGCCCTGCGGCTCGCGCCGCCGGCCGGGCTGGTTCGGGTCCATGGGTGTGATCACGTCTACTCTCCCGACGCTGAGGCATGCCGGATATCTCACACTCCCCTGCGACCCGCCGACGAAACAGGCCGACACGGCAAAACACTGACGATCATTCGGTCATGGTGACCCATGTCACGGAACGGACCCTGGGCGCAAGCAGCGAATAGGCCGACCTAGAATGAAGCATGTGCTGAAGGGCGACGGCCATCTGAGCCATGACCTTGACCCCCACGACCGGCCCCCGAAAGACGCGTGCGGTGTCTTCGGCGTCTGGGCTCCTGGGGAAGAAGTCTCCAAACTCACCTACTACGGGCTGTACGCGTTGCAGCACCGCGGCCAGGAGTCCGCGGGCATCGCGGTCAGCGAAGGCAGCCGAATCCTGGTCTACAAGGACATGGGGCTGGTCGCGCAGGTCTTCGACGAGTCGGTGCTCGGCACCCTCCGCGGGCACCTGTCCATCGGCCACTGCCGCTACTCGACCACCGGGTCGAGCGTCTGGGAGAACGCCCAGCCGACCCTGAGCTCGACCGAGGACGGCGGGCTCGCGCTCGCCCACAACGGCAACCTCATCAACACCCCGGAGCTGGCGCGCCGCCTGGCGCCGGGCTCGACCAGGGCGACCACCGACACCGAGGTGCTGGCGTCGCTGCTGGCCCAGGACCGCACCCAGTCCATCGAGGACGCGGCCGCCGAGCTCCTCCCGCAGGTCAAGGGCGCCTACTCGCTCGTCTTCATGGACGAGCGGACGCTGTACGCGGCCCGCGACCCGCAGGGCGTCCGCCCGCTGGTGCTGGGGCGTCTGGAGCGCGGCTGGGTGGTCGCCTCCGAGACCGCGGCGCTGGACATCGTGGGCGCCACGTTCGTCCGCGAGATCGAGCCCGGCGAGTTGATCACCATCGACGAGCGTGGCGTGCGCTCGCGGAAGTTCGCGCTGGCGGAGCCCAAGGGCTGCCTGTTCGAGTACGTCTACCTGGCCCGTCCCGACACCGCGATCGCCGGGCGGAGCGTGCAGAGCACCCGCGTCGAGGTCGGTCGCGTGCTGGCCCGCGAACACCCGGTCGAGGCCGACCTGGTCATCCCGACGCCCGAGTCGGGCACGCCCGCCGCCGTCGGCTACGCCGAGGAGAGCGGGATCCCGTACGGCCAGGGCCTGGTCAAGAACTCCTACGTCGGCCGCACCTTCATTCAGCCGTCGCAGACGATCCGCCAGCTCGGCATCCGCCTGAAGCTCAACCCGCTGAAGGAGGTCGTCGCCGGCAAGCGCCTGATCGTCGTGGACGACTCGATCGTGCGGGGCAACACGCAGCGGGCCATCGTCAAGATGCTGCGCGAGGCGGGCGCCCTCGAGGTCCACGTCCGGATCTCCTCACCCCCGGTCGCCTGGCCCTGCTTCTACGGCATCGACTTCGCCACCCGGGCCGAGCTGATCGCCGGCTCGCTGAGCGTGGAGGAGATCCGCGCCTCGCTCGGTGCCGACACGCTCGGCTACATCTCGTTGGAAGGCCTGACCGCGGCCACCACCATCCCCTCGGAACGGCTCTGCCGCGCCTGCTTCGACGGGAACTACCCGATCCCGATCGACCAGGACAACGTGGGCAAATACGTGCTGGAGGCCAAGCTGTGATCGGGCGGGGCACGCGACCGGTCCGGACGACGAGGAGAGCCGCATGACCAGCTACGCCGCCGCCGGGGTGGACATCGACGCGGGCGAGCGCGCCGTCGAGCTGATGAAGTCGAAGGTGGCGCGGTCGCGCCGGCCCGAGGTGGTCGACGACGCCAGCGGCTTCGCCGGGCTCTTCGACGCCTCGGCGCTGCTGAGCTATCGGCGCCCGCTGCTCACCACGTCGACCGACGGCGTGGGCACCAAGGTCATGCTGGCGCAACGGCTGGGCAAGCACGACACGATCGGTATCGACCTGGTCGGCATGGTCGTGGACGACCTGGTGGTCTGCGGTGCCGAGCCGCTGTTCATGACCGACTACATCGCCTGCGGCAAGGTCGTCCCCGAGCGGATCGCCGAGATCGTGGGCGGGGTGGCCGAAGGCTGCCGCATGGCGGGCTGCGCCCTCATCGGCGGCGAGACGGCCGAGCACCCGGGGGCCATGGGCGCGGACGAGTACGACCTGGCGGGCGCCGCCACCGGCGTGGTCGAGGCCGACGAGATGCTCGGCCGCGACCGGGTCCGCGAGGGTGACGTGGTCCTCGCGCTGGCGTCCTCCGGCATCCACTCCAACGGCTACTCGCTGGTCCGGCACATCATCAAGCTGGCCGGGCTGTCCCTGGAGGCCGAGATGCCCGAGCTGGGGCGGACTCTGGGCGAGGAACTGCTGGAGCCGACCAGGATCTACGCACTCGACTGCCTGGAGCTGGCCCGCTCGGTCGACGTGCACGCGTACGCGCACATCACGGGCGGCGGTCTGGCGGGCAACCTGTCCCGTTCCCTGCCGCCGACGCTGGACGCGCTGCTCGACCGCTCATCGTGGACTCCTCCCGCCGTCTTCGAGGTCCTCGCCGGGCACGGCAAGGTGGCGCAGGCCGACATGGACCGCACCTTCAACCTGGGTGTGGGCATGACCGCGATCGTCGCCCCCGACTCCGTGGAACCGGCTCTGGCCCTGCTCCGCGAGCGCGGCCTGCCGGCCTGGGTGCTGGGCGAGGTCGTCCCCGGCAGTGGCGAGGCGCGCTTCGGCATCTGAGGCGACGTTGTGTTTATGGCGACGCTGCGCGTCGCGGTTCGGACGCTCTGACCCGGTGACCGGCGAGCCCTCGTGGGCCGCTTCGTGGAACGGTCGTCGGCGTGTCCCAACGGCGCTCGCCGGCGTGCGCGCCCGGGCCGGTGTGTGGTCGTGGTCGGGCGGGCGCCCGCGAGGCCCGTGGCGGGCGCGGGCATGCCAAAGGCGCTCCGGGCCTGCCGGAGCGCGGTCATGGTACCGACTCACACGGAGAAGAGCACCCGGCGGCTTCGCCAACCGCCGGGTGCCCTGCTCACCATCAACGTGGAACTCGCCTAGCGGCGACCGGAGGGCCCGTCTTCGCGGTCGTCCCCGGAGCCGAAGTCATCGGCGTAGTCGGCGTACCGCTCCGCCAGTTCGTCGTAGGCGTCGTTGGAGTCGTCGTTGTGGTTGGAGTCGTCTCTGACTCCGAGCTCGTCGCGAAGACGGTCAAGATCAGTGCCACCGCTGTTGTACTTCAGCTGGCGAGCAACCTTGACCTGCTTGGCCTTTGCTCGGCCGCGCCCCATTGGCTCGACCCCCTCGTGTGGGGTCGTGCCCGACCCCTCGTCGCTAACGCACCACGCACTGACGCCACCTGACTTGAGGCGTCAGCTCTCGTTCGCCTACAACCGTACCTGTTTTGCGCCCGGCTCGGTACGCCGTATGGACGTGAGGGACTAGCGGCCCAGCCAAATGCCCCTAATCCGCCCGACTTCCGACATTCTGCGCTCAGCTAGCCTATCGGCTGCGACCGCCGGAGGGACGCCCTCCTCCGCCGCGCTGGAGAAGATCTTGAGAGTCGTTTCATAGATCTTGGTGGCCTTTGCCTTGGCCCGATCCATGTTGAAACCCTGGATCTCGTCCGCGACCTGGATGACTCCGCCCGAGTTGACGACGTAGTCGGGCGCGTAGAGGATGCCGCGGTCGGCGAGCTGCTTCTCGACACCGGGGTGGGCCAGCTGGTTGTTGGCCCCGCCGCACACGATCGTGGCGCGCAGCCGGGCGACCACGTCGTCGTCCAGCGCCCCGCCGAGGGCGCACGGCGCGTAGACGTCGATGTCGGCTCCGGTGAGCTCCGCCCGTCCGGCGACCACCTCCACCTGCGGGTGACGCCGCCGCACCAGCTCGACGGCCCGCTCGCTGACGTCGCAGACGACGACCTCGGCGCCGTCCTCGATCAGGTGGTCCACCAGGCGGTGGCCGACCTTGCCGACGCCCTCGACGCCGACGCGCCTGCCGCGCAGCGTGGGCGTGCCGTAGGCGTGCTCGGCCGCGGCGCGCATGCCCTGGAAGACGCCGTACGCGGTCAGGACGGAGGAGTCGCCGGCTCCCCCGTTGGCGAGTGTGCGGCCGGTCACGTAGGAGCTCTCGCGGGCCACGATGTCCATGTCCTCGCTGTAGGTGCCCACGTCACACGCGGTGAAGTAGCGCCCGCCCAGGGACTGGACGAACCTGCCGTAGACGCGCAGCAGCGCCTCGGTCTTGTCGGTCGCCGGATCGCCGATGATGACGGCCTTGCCGCCGCCGTGGTCGAGCCCGGCCAGCGCGTTCTTGTAGGCCATCGCCCGCGAGAGGTTGAGCACGTCGGCCAGCGCGGCCTGCTCGCTCTCGTACGGGTAGAACCTGGTACCGCCGAGGGCGGGACCGAGGGTGGTGTTGTGGATCGCGATGATCGCGTGGAGGCCGCTGCGCTCGTCGGAGCAGAACACGACCTGCTCGTGCTTCGTCTGGCCGCTTACCGGGCCGGCGTCCTTGTGGGACAGCCCGAAGACGTCGGTCACTGTGGTGACTCCCAGTCGTCCGTTCCCGCCGCACCGTCGCGACGGAGATCACCCTCAGCGTAACCACAAGCGGGCGAAGGCACGACCTGCACGTACGCCATATCTCAGCGACCGAGACAGATGGGGTCTCCGCACGCCAAGGGGTGACCAGATACGGACAACAACCGCTCCTTCATGACACGATGCGGTCGTGCTGCCCTATGCCGCGTACCTCCGCGTCTACGAACCGCTGGTCGCGTTCAGCCCGGCGGAGCGTGTCTCGTGGGCCGCGTACGCCGAGGCGACCGATCGTCCCCGCCGAGCGAGCGCGCTCCACGCCGAACACGGGGAGGCGGTGCGCCGCCTCTTGGGGGTCTCCCCGACCCCCGCTCCCGCGCAGGAGAGTCCCAACGCCTATCTCAGGCGCGTGGAGGACGTCCTGTACGTTTGCCCGTGGCAGAGCAGACTCAGGTCCTGGCTGGCCTTCTCACGCCTGCGCGGGACGACGCCGCCCAAGCTGATGGAGCGGTTCGTCCCGGCGGCGGTCGCCGAGCAGACGGCCGACGACTTCGACCGTTTCAAGCGCCGCAGCGACTCGGCCGCCCTGCGCACCCACATCCGCAGCTCCACCTGGCACGTTCCGACGGCCTGGTTCGTCCCCTTCGACGGCAACGAGCGCTGGCTGGTCATCGACGGTGAGAGCCCGCAGGGAGGCACGACCACCACCCGCAACCTGATCTACGTCACGTCCATGGCCCATGCCAGGCGTCGCAGCGCCCGCGCCCTGCAGATCATCCGCAGGCAGGTGGGCGAGGTCGCGGTCACCTCGGAGGTCGAGGACGTGGCCCGGTGGCTGGAGGAGTTCCACCCGCATTCGCTGGTGGAGCTCGATTACGGCGGCATCGTCAATCTCATGGACGCCGAGACGCTCCAGGCCGACGAATCCGTGGCGGAGCTCGCGGCGGCGCTCACGGGTCTGGAAAAAGGCGAGGAAGACCTGGCGTTCGCCATGTATCAGCGCGTCATCCTCCGCTGGAGATCAATACAACTTCTCGAATCAGCAAACTGACTCGCAAATCACCCCTTCCACCTGCGTAAGTAGGTCCGTCGATGACCGGGGATGCACCTACGAACTGAGTAGTTTGCCGTTTTCACTGCGATACCACGAAACGTGTCGCTAGAATCACCGAGCGTGACTACAACACGTACACAAGAGAGATGAGTCACTCAAAGACTCGCCAATCGCTCTACGTGGCTGTATGGTCACATCGGGTGATGCCGCATATGGTCCGAACAGCCGCACGCAAGGGGCCATACAAGGACATCCGTGACAAGCGTCAAGTCGCAGGATCGCTGTCGCCGGTCCACATGGAGGAGAGGCCGCACAAATGTCAGCTCGTACACCCGAGGCAGAGCCGCTGCTCACCCCGGCGGAGGTCGCAACCATGTTCCGCGTCGATCCCAAGACCGTGACCCGGTGGGCGAAGGCGGGCAAGTTGACGTCCATCCGCACTCTGGGCGGACACCGCCGGTACCGGGAGACCGAGGTCCGCGCGCTGCTCGCGGGGATTCCACAGCAGCGTTCGGAGTAAGACGGGGGTCGTCACCGACCTAGGGGGAACAGCGCGCTCACCTTCCGTGAGCGCGTAGGTCGAACGGGTTCTGTGGGGAGCGGCGTCGCCCGCCCGGCGCCGCCCCGGCATTCGTCCCGTACGACGGCCCCGTACCGCTTCTCCGGTCCGCCCGAGCCGGGGGCCGCTACACCGCCTGATCACGCATCAGGGTGTCCAGAAGCCCCCTGACCTGTGGGTCGTGATCCGCCGCCACGCCGAGCAGCGCGACCATGTGATCGACCAGCATGCGTTCCAGAGCCGGGCGCTCGATGTCGCGATGCTCCAGCCAGTCGAGGCCGGCCGTCTCGACGGAGGCGATCCAGGAGCGCAACGTGACGCGGAGCGCGGGGCCCGGCTCCTCGACACGCATCTGCTTCATGATCAGACGCATCAGCCGGTGTCTGACGGAGTCGACGATCTCTCCGATCTCGCCGCTGCGGTTGGCCGGGCCGCCCTTCAGCAGCGCGGCGAAGCCCGCCGCGTGCTCCTCGACGAAGTCGAAGTAACGCGTGAGCCCCCCGGCCAGCTCCTCCAGCGGGCGCCCGTCGTCCTGGGGCCGCAACCGTTCCTCGAGCTGGGCCGCGGCGCTCTTCAGCGCGGCGACGTAGAGCTCCTGCTTGCCACCGAAGTAGTGGTAGACCAGGGCGCGTGACGCGCCGGCGGCGGACGCCACGTCGTCGATCGACACGTCTTCGGCGTCACGCTTGCTGAACAGCTCCAGGGCCGCGGCCATGAGTTCCTCACGGCGCCGGTCCACGCTGAGCCTGCGCCGCGCCGGCCGCGCGGCGGCCGCCGCGGGTTGCCGCTGCTCGGCGGCTCCGGATGTCGCACCCACACCGGGAAGACTATCGGAGCCGTCACGCCGTGCCGGCGAGGTCAAGATCGAAGTTCCCTTCTCCCCAACCCGTACCCCATTCGGAACTCGATCGTTTTCAGTGACAGGTGCCCATCCACCATCCCGGGGGAGAGCCATGTCAGGACCACCGGTCAACACCACCGACACCCGAGCCCGCGGGCTCGCCGGTCCCGTCTTATCCGACGGAATCGGGCCACGCCCACGGCCCACGATCCGAAACGTGGCCGAGCGGGCCGGTGTCTCCAAATCACTGGTCTCGCTCGTGCTGCGCGGATCGCCGCACGTCAGCGAGCACCGCAGGCAAGCGGTGCTGCAGGCCGCCAGAGACCTCGGCTACCGGCCCAACGCGGTCGCGCGCAGCCTGGTCGAGGGCCGCACCCACCTGGTCGGGGCGCTCGTCGCCGACCTGCACAACCCGTTCTACGCCGAGTTCCTGGACGGCCTGCAGGAGAGCCTGCACGGCGACGGGCTGCGGCTGCTCATCGGCAACAGCCAGTGGGACCCCGCCTTCGAGGACGAGGCCGTCGAGGCGTTCCTCGAACTGCGCGTCGACGGCCTCGTCCTGCTGGGCATCGCGCCCACCAGCGGGACACTCGTCGAGGCCACCGGCTACACGCCGACGGTCGTGGTGGGCGAGCGCGACATCGACCTCGGCGGCGTGGACATCGTCGTCGACGACGACCAGCTGGGCGCCCGCCTGGCCGTCGACCACCTCGTGGAGCTCGGTCACCGCCGGATCGCCCACATCGAGGGCGCGGGCTCCTCCTCCGGCAGGTTCCGGTGCGAGGGCTACCTGGTGGCGATGCGCCGGCACTCGCTGGCGCCGTACATCATGGTCGAGGAGGGTGAGTCCTCCGAGGAGGGCGGCGCGCGCGCCGCGCACCGCCTGCTCACCCGCGACCCCAGGCCCACCGCGATCTTCGCCGCCAACGACCGGGTGGCCATGGGCGTACTCTCCGCGGCCGCCGAGCTGGGTCTGCGGGTGCCCGAGGACCTGTCGGTCGTCGGGTACGACAACATGCACCGGGCCGGGGCCCAGCCGATCTCGCTGACCACCGTCGACCAGCCCCGCCGGGCCATGGGCCGTTCCGCGGCGGCGTTGCTGAACGACCGGATCGGCGATCCCGGCAAGGCCTCGCGACTGCGCCAGATCGCCCCGCAGCTGGTCGTGCGGCAGAGCACAGGCCCCACGGCAGGGTAAAGAGCCTGCCTGGAGCGTTACACGACGCCCAGGCAGGCTTCAGGACCTCACCAAGAGCGGGTCAACCTCCCGAGCGGCGGCGTGGCGACGGTGTTGACTCTGGCCGTGATGAGGGGGGTTAACAATGCGTGATCCAGAACTGGTTTCATGCGCCCAGCGGGCCGCCGCCGAGCTTGAGCGGGCGTGGGCGCACTGGCGGGCCGCCCGGGGCCGTGGCGGCGACGCCGGAGCCGAGTCGGTGGCGAGCTACGTGGCCCATTCGATCGACCATCCGTGGGGGCGCCCGCGCGTCGTCCTCGGCCTGGACGCCGAGGACGCCAGGGAACTCGCCTCGCTCCTGCAGAAACAGGAGGTCGGCGAGCACGTCTGGTGACGCGTGGTCACATCGGGTGAGAACGGCCAAGTCATGCCGCCGGGCCACGTAAGTTGGGTGGTTGACGATTCCTGCGAAAGGGATGGAAGCGTGACCGGCAAAGCACTTGCGGCGACCCTCGTCCTCTGCGGCCTGGGGGCCGCCGCCTGTGGTGGCACCGCCCAGGGTTCCGCCGCGGATCCGGCGCGGGGCGGAGCCGCCTCGGCCGCGAAGAGCCCGGCGGCGGGCACGACGCAGAACGCCGCCGCCCGGTCCGCCCCCGAGGCGGCGGAACCCGCGGCCGACGCCGAGACGGCGGCCGCGGCGGGTTCGAGCATCGGGGCCAAGCCGCTGAGCGGCAAGGTCATCGTCATCGACCCCGGCCACAACGGGCAGAACTACCGGCACCCGGCGGTGATCAACAAGAAGGTCAACGTCCTGACCCAGTGGAAGGCCTGCGACACCACCGGCACCGCCACCGCGAACGGCTACAGCGAGGCGGCCTTCACCTGGGACGTCTCACAGCGCCTGGTCAAGATCCTCAAGAGCCGGGGCGCGACGGTGAAGCTGACGCGCGACAGCAACAACGGCGTCGGGCCGTGCATCACGGAGCGGGCGGCGATCGGCAACAAGGCCAAGGCGGACGCGGTGATCTCGGTCCACGCCGACGGGTCGAGCCCGGGCAACCGCGGCTTCCACGTGATCATGCCGAAGAAGATCAACGGTCCGGTCGACCCGGCGGTCGGCGCCTCCAGGAAGCTCGGCATCAGCGTGCGCGACGCCTTCAAGCGCGGCACCGGCCTGCCGTACTCCACCTACATCGGCAGCTCGGCACTGGACTTCCGCAACGACCTCGGCGGCCTGAACCTCTCCACGGTTCCCAAGGTCTTCATCGAGTGCGGCAACATGAAGAACCCGGACGAGGCCGCCAAGTTCCAGCAGCCCGCGTTCCGGCAGAAGATCGCGCTCTCTCTCGCGGACGGCATGCAGAACTACCTTAAATAGCTTGGCCTAGGCCGGTTTGGCATGATCTGAGCCATGACTCACCTCCTGCCGCTGCCCTCCGCGTTCACTCCCGCCGGCGGTTCCCTGGGACTCCCGCCCGGGAGCACCGTGTCCGGCCCCGCCGAACTGGTCGACGCGGTGCGGCTCGCGCTGTCCGTGCTCGATCCGCGCCCCGCCGAGACGGGAACGATCGCGGTGGAGCCGGCCACGTCACTCGGCCCCGAGGCGTACACCCTGGAGGTGACGGCGCAGGACGTGCGGATCACGGCCGGCGGCCGTGCCGGGGCCTTCTACGCGGGTCAGACCCTCCGCCAGTTCCTTCCCGACGCGGCCTTCCGCACGGTGCCCGGGACGGGGTGGACCGTTCCCCAGGGCCGGGTGGAAGACGCGCCCCGCTTCTCCTGGCGGGGAGTGCACCTGGATGTGGCGCGGCACTTCCTGCCCAAGCGCGAGGTGCTGCGGATGGTCGACATCATGGCGGCGCACAAGCTGAACCGGCTCCACCTCCACCTGGCGGACGACCAGGGGTGGCGGATCGAGAGCCGCGCCTACCCGCGACTGCACGAGGTGGGCTCGCACCGCCGCCGCACGGCCGTCTCCTACTACAAGGAGGAGCTCGCCTTCGACGACGTGCCGCACGGCGGGTACTACACGCTGGACGACCTCGCCGAGATCGGCGCGTACGCCCGGGCCCGTGCGGTGACGGTGATCCCCGAGCTCGACGTGCCGGGGCACGCCGCGGCGATCCTCGCCGCCTACCCCGAGCTCGACGCCCGCGCCACCGGCGGCCGGCGGCCGGAGCCCTTCCAGGTGCTGGAGCGGTGGGGCATCTCCCCCGCGATCCTGTCCCCGCTGCCCGAGACGGTCGACTTCCTGACCGTGGTGCTCGACGAGATCCTCGGCGCACTGGGCGAGACCCCGTACGTCCACATCGGCGGGGACGAGTGCGTGCTCGACGACTGGGCCGCCTCCCCCGAGATCGTCGCCTTCCAGGCGGAGCTGGGCCTCCCGCACCTCAGCGACCTGCACGCCTGGTTCCTGCGGCGGCTGGCCGACGTACTGGCCGAGCGGGGCAGCCGCGCGGTGGTGTGGGACGAGGCGTTCGTCAGCGGCATGCTCAGGGCCGACACGATCGTGATGCCGTGGCGCGGGCCGGGCGTGGCCCGCCGTGCCGCGGCCGCAGGGCACGACGTGGTGCAGACGCCCGTCTTCCCGCTGTACTTCGACTACGCCGAGGCCGCCTCCGAGCAGGAGCCGCTGGCGATCGGCGAGGCGATCACCGTGTCGGACGTCGCCGCCTTCGACCCGGCGCCGGAGCCGTGGACGGCCGCGGAGCGCGAGCGTGTGCTCGGGGCGCAGTTCCAGCTGTGGAGCGAGCGGCTGCCCGACGGGCGCGCGGTCGACTACCGGGCCTGGCCGCGCGGGTGCGCGCTGGCCGAGGTGACCTGGTCGGGATCGAGCCGGCCCGGCTTCGATGCCCGGCTCGAAGGCCACCTGGGCCGTCTCGACGCGATGGGCGTGGAGTACCGGCCGCTGGACGGGCCCCGTCCCTGGCAGGCGGGCGGCACCGGTCGCCGCCGCCACCGCCCGGGGGTCATCAAGGTGGACGAGATGATGAAGCACCTGGAGGAGCTGACCCATGTCGCCGACTCCACCCGCCCGAGCATGTGATCACGCGGCTCCCACCGCCCACCCGGCTCCGTCGAGCCCGGCAAGCGGTGAGCCCGGCGAGCGGTGAGACGGCCCGGCCCTCCGGGAGCGGGCCGTCACACCAGGAGCGGGCCGTCTCACCGGCCGGGCGCGGGTCAGCCGGGCGCCTCGTGACCGCCTTCGCCGACCCCGTACGAGGTCAGCCGGCCACCTCGTAGCCGGCCTCCTTGATGGCGGCGCGGATGGCCGCGTCGTCGAGGGAGTCACCGGAGATCTCGACCCGGCCGGTCTGCAGGTCGACCTCGACGCCGGTGACGCCCGGGACCTCGCCGACCTCCTCCTTGACGGAGCTCACGCAGTGGCCGCAGGTCATACCCGTGACGGTGTATGTGGTCACACTCATCTCATGCCTCCCGTATCGTTTCTTACCCGCCCAGGGTATACCCGGACGGGTGAACCCACCCGGGGTATGACTCAGGAGGCTGTCCGGCCGATGATCTGGCGCAGGTCGACGGCGCCGTGGCGGCGGAGGCGACGGGACAGCTCGCGGTTGATGCGATGGGCCCAGAGCGGTCCCTCGTAGATCAGCGCGGTGTAGCCCTGGACCAGCGTGGCCCCGGCGAGCAGGCGCTCCCAGACGTCGTCCACGTCCTCGACACCGCCGACGGAGACGAGCACCAACCGGTCGCCGACCCGGGCGCGCAACCGGCGCAGGACCTGCAGGGAGCGGGCCTTCAGCGGACGGCCCGACAGGCCGCCCGTCTCGTCGCGGAGCGCGCGGTCGCGGGGCCGCTCGACGGCGGTCAGCGCCTCCCGGCTGATCGTGGTGTTGGTGGCGATGATGCCGTCCAGGCCCAGTTCCAGGGCCAGGTCGGCGACCGCGTCCACGTCCTCGTCCGCCAGATCGGGAGCGATCTTGACCAGCAGCGGGGTGCGCTTGGGAGTGCCGTCGGCGACCTCCTTCACCGCGCGCAGCAGCGGGCCCAGCAGCTCCACGGCCTGCAGGTCGCGCAGGCCGGGGGTGTTGGGCGAGCTGACGTTGACGACGAGGTAGTCGGCCAGCGGGGCGAGTTCCTTGGCGCTGGTCACGTAGTCGTCGACGGCACCGGACTCGGGCACCACCTTGGTCTTGCCGATGTTGACGCCGACGATCGCCGGCACCCCCCGGGTCCTGCGCAGCAGGCGGGCCGCGGCGCCCGCTCCGGCGTTGTTAAAGCCCATCCGGTTGATGACCGCCCGGTTCGCCGGCAGACGGAAAAGCCGGGGCCGGGCGTTGCCGGGCTGGGCATGCGCGGTGATCGTACCGACCTCGACGTGGCTGAAGCCGAGCGCGGACAGGGCCTCCACGCAGCCAGCCTCCTTGTCGAAGCCGGCCGCCAGGCCGAACGGGCCGGGGAAGTGGACGCCGAAGGCCTGCACGCGCAGCGCCGGGTCACGCGGGGCGAGACGGCGGTGGACCAGGCGCCTGACCACGGGAGTCACCGAGAGAAGGCGGAGCGCGCGGACCGTCAGCCGGTGGATGTCCTCCGGATCGAGGCGGCTGAGGACCTGCGTGAACACGAATCGATACATCACCGATCAGGTTAGTCCCCCGGCGGACCGCCCCGTCAGGGCACACCGCTCTGATCATCGGGAGCGACCGCGAGATCCCGCCCCTTCCCCGGGCTCTCGGGATTCACCACGGCCGTCGGCGCCGGGCGCACAGGACCCGTCGCCACGGCCGTCGGCGCCGGGGCGCCGGATCACCGCAACTCGCCCGCCCCCTCGCCCAGCACCTCGGCGGCCAGGTCGGCGACGCGGCGACGACTGTCGCGGGCCTGCTTGCGCAGGCCGGTGAAGGCCTGGGTGGCGGTCAGGTCGTGCTTGCCCATCAGGTATCCGATCGCCCGCTCGATGACCACCCGGTAGTCGAGGGCGTACTGCAACTGGTCGGCCAGGGCGCTCTTCTCCTCGGCCGCCATCGCCGCCGTGAGGAGCTGCTCGATCACGTCCGCGTAGCCGTGGAGCGCCTGGACGTCCGAGTCGTCCCACTCATAGGGCGTGGACTGGTAGACGTTCAATGTGCCGACCGGTTCCCCGCCCAGCCGCACCGGTACCCCGGCGACCGCCCGCACGTCGGGGTGGAGCCGGTCGGCGAGTTTCGGCCAGCGCGGGTCGGCATGCACGTCGGTGGAGGTCACCGCGGAGTTCCGCTCGTACGCGGAAACACAGGGCCCCTGCCCGAGATGGAGCTGGGCGCCCTCAAGGCTGCGGCCACGGTCGTCGGTGGCGACCAAGTAGCGCAGGTTTCTCCCCTCCTCCGCAAACATCAGGCCCGCACCCGAGTATCCGAACAGCGTGTCCACCACGTCGACGGCACGCTCCAGCTGATGGACTATGTCGGTTGCGGAGGAGGTTGTCCGAAGCCTCCGCAGGCTTGCAACCAGCGCTTCCGGATCAATGTGAGTCATATGCATGGCGCCTTTCAGCGTCGGCCTGGTTACTTGACGGGCCCACTACGGCTTCCCAGAAATAGGAGAACTATGGGCGAGGTCCCGCGTGTGACTCCCGGCGACAGCTGTCCCCGGTGCGGTGACCACGAACGTTCACCGGGTCGGCCAAGCCGTACGGCTTGCGCCGCATGATGACCTGTTCCACCGTCGGTGACGGCCCGATCGAGACCGACAGACGGAGGGGCGGACCCGGACCTGGAGGGAGTCCACCGATTCGGCCCGTGAAGCCAGGCCGGACCGGATCGAGGAGGTCACCGGCCGTTTCGTGGACCGGTGTCTCGCCGCTGAGGCCGAGCCGTGTCCGACGTCGGCCGGCACGTCCCGGCCAACCCGATCGGAGCGCAGTTCGGGCCGTTGCGCAGCTTCGTGACGGGTAGCTCCGACGTGATCAGCAGACCCGGTGAACGTTCGCGGTCACCGCGTCAGCCGGAGAACCTCTTCGCGAGATCCCGGGCCCATCGCGCGACCTTGGCCGCCTGGTCGCCGGTGACGGGCGCGCCGGGCATCCGGCTCAGGCGCTCCACCTGCTCGGCGAAGCGCAGGTGCTCCCGGTGGGCGTGTTCCCGGCAGGCGAGGCAGGTGACGCTTTCCGGATGAGGCGAGGTCATCGCGTAGGGCACCCGGAGTCCGCAACCGGTGGTGACGACACTCGGTGCGTCGGGCACGAGCCCCAACGACGACACGATCACATTGCGGAAGGCGGCACCGGCCTGCGTCACCTTCTGTTCGACGTGGATGTGCGGATCGGTCTCGCTCATCTGCGTCCACGCCTCCGTCCGAGTCGTCCCGGACTCAGACTAATGCGTTGACCACTCAGGTTCACCGGGTTGGTCAGGCTGCTCGTGGTAGAGCCGGGCCGAACCCGGCGCGGCCCCGGGCGTGTCGGCCCGGGGGATCCGCCGGCGATACGCGCGACTGCGCGCCTTCGCCACTCGCGGTTACCGACGGGTGGTCCGAACCGACTGTCCCGTCTCATCGGGACACCACGAGGGATTGTCAGGCTGTGCCTGACAGAGTAGGGCGACGACCATTCCGTCAGGATCATCCTGACAGCAATCGATCCGGGAGGACCGCATGCCTGCCCCGTCCCTGGCCGACCAGGAGATCTACTGCTCGTTCTGCACGAAGTCGAAGACCGACGTGGACAAGATGATCGCCGGTGCCGGCGTCCACATCTGCAACGAATGCGTGCAGCTGTGCAACATCATCCTCAGCACACCGACCGAACCTCGGCGGCCGCCGAGGTTCCCGGGCCGGACAGCATGACCGACGAACAGATCCTTGAGCTCCTTCCGCGCATCGCCGCCGTGAGCGCCCAGGTCGACGCCAACCTGCAGGTCTGGGTCGGCCGACTCCGCGACCGGGGTGTCACCTGGGCCAGGATCGGTGGCGCCCTGGGTATGACTCGGCAGTCAGCCTGGGAGAGGTTCTCCGGCGAGGAATGAGGCTCCGGCCCGGCCGACCTCGACGACGTCATGATCGGCAGATCCGGTGAGACAACCGGCCGGGCCGAAGCAGGTTCGCTGAGAATCAAGCAGATTCACCGAGACACGACACCAACCGTTCCGCGCTCCTGTGACGGTCCTGGTGACAGATACCGCCGGCGAGTGACGACTATCGCCGGGAATCACACTGCGAGGCCGCGGTCGCGGTGGTCGCGGTCGCATATCGCCGTCAATACATCGTTAAGCGTTCGGCAAACAAAGATCGCCAGGCTGGGCGCATGAGCAGCCCATCACCTTCGACCGCCGTGCGACGGCGGCGCGCCCTGGCACACGTCGTGCTCCGCGACCTCGCGGAGACCGGCGACGTCACCGTCCCGACCTGGTGGGAGGACGAGATCCACCGTGAGTTCGGCGGTCTGGGCGGGTTCCTGGCCGAGCTGAGCCGGCAGTGGTGGACGGCCTACGCCGCGCACCTGGACGCGCTGATCGAGCTGGGCCACGGCGACCCGTCCCAGGCCTGGGACGACGTCGCGGAGCAACTGCCGCACCTGCGCGCCGTGCTCGACGCGTACGCCGGCGAGACCGCGCTCGCCGAGGCCGAACGGCGCCACTGCGACGTGCTGCGCTGGACGACCCGGCGCGAGCCCCGCGACGCCGCCTGCGCCTGAATCGGCTCCGGCCCCCGGAACCCGGCCCCCGGAGCCCGCCCCGCTCCCCCGCCCACGACACCGTCCGCACGGCCCGACGGCGACCTCGCCCGAGCCGTTGAGCGGCCCGCGCGGCGCCCCCTGAACCGCCGAACCGGCCCCGCACGACCGCCCCGCCCGAACCGCCGAACCGGCCTCCCCGGCCTGCCCCGCGCCGAACCACCGCGACGGGACCGGACCCCGGCCCGCCCGGGTCCAGAGGGTCGCCCAGGCGGTTTTTACCCGGCGGAGGAGGCATATCCGGTGACGATCGGGTAGCCATGGACGATGGTCAGGATTATCGATGGTCAGTCTCCACCTCGTCGGCCGGCGGATGATCACGCCTCTGACCGGCGGCTGGGCATACGGCTGACGCTGGCGGTGATCGCCGTCGCGGTCTTCTCGGTGCCCTTCACGCTCCTGATGGTGCTCGTCAAGACCTCCTTCACCCCGCTCGACGCCTTCGACGAGAGCGTCACCCTCGAAATGCACGCGGACGCCCTGGACAACCCCGGCTACACGGCCTTCCTCAGAGTGGCCACCGAGGTGTTCGGGCCGTGGACCTGGCGTGTGCTGGTGGTGCTGACGGCGCTCTGGCTCTGGCGCCGGGGAGCACCCCGGCTGGCGATCTGGGCGGTCGCCACGATCGCCTTCGGCGGCCTGCTGAACCTGGCGGTCAAAGAGATCATCGATCGCGCCCGGCCCGACCTGCCGGACCCGGTGGCCTCCGCACCGGGCGCGTCGTTCCCCTCCGGTCACGCGATGGGAGCCGCGCTGGGCGCGTGCATCCTCATGCTCATCATGCTGCCCTCGCTGCGGAGCCGGGCGGCCAAGGCCATCGCCTGGATCGCGGCGGCGGCCGTCGTGGTCTTCGTCGCCTACAGCCGGGTGGCGCTCGGCGTCCACTGGACCAGCGACGTCATCGCGGGGGTCGCACTCGGCGTGGTGGTCGTCGCGGGAACCGCGGCGGGCTTCGAGACCTGGCGGCGGGCCGAGGGCCGCAGACCAGTCGTACCGGCCGAGGAAGGTATCGAGCCCGAGGCGTTCTGAGGGCCGGTTCCCGGGTAGCAGGCGCGCCATGTCAAAACTGTCGGTGGATTTCCGGGGCGTGGCGCGCCTCATTCTCCTGCCACTGGCCGTCATGGCGGCCCTGACGCTGGGCGTCGGGCTCCTCATCACCAAGGTCCTGCAGACGACGACCCTCATCGCGAACGACAAAGGCGTCAACGCCGAGATGGCGCAGGACCGCACGGCCTACCTGAGCTCGATCACCGACGTGGTGTCGGGCCTCTCGGACACACCGGTGATCATCATCGGTACCCTCCTCCTCGCCATCGCCTTCCGGCTGGCCTTCAAGCGCTGGAATGAGTCGATCTTCCTGGCGCTGGCGGTCTTCTCCCAGTCGGCCATCTTCCTGCTGGCGACCGTCTTCGCCGAGCGCAAGCGGCCCCCCGTGGAGCACCTCGACCCCGCCCCGCCCACCTCCAGCTTCCCCTCCGGGCACACCAGCGCCGCGGTCGCCTTCTACTGCGGCATCGCCCTGGTACTGACCCTCCACACCCACCGGCACAGGATCCTCAACCTGCTGTGGTGGCTGGTCGGCCTCGGCGTCCCCCTCGGGATCGCCTACTCGCGGATGTATCGCGGGATGCACCACCTGACCGACGTGAGCTGGGGCTTCCTGCTCGGTGCGGTCTGCGTCGCGGTGGCCGCCAACGCGCTGCTCCTGCGGCCCGTGGTGACGGAGAAGACCGGGAGGAAGTCCCCGGCCTAGCGGTGCCCCGTCGGCACCGCCGGTCCCGCTCACCGGTGTGGCGGGAGAGACACGTGGCGACACCGATACAGGAGACAGGCATCCGCTACCGCTCGACCGCTCCGCGTGAGACTGTGGAGAACAGCGCGACCAAGCCTTACATCTGTCACTTCGTGTGCACCAATGATTGCTATGGGTAACGAAGTAAGATGGAAACCCTCGATAGGGAGATTGGTATCTCCCCTTTGGGGCATGAGCAGCCAGCCGGCCGGACCGACGAGCGTTCGACGGCTACCCTCACGGAAGGAAGCCGGCCCATGGATCGCCAGTCCGTCATCTGCCACAAATGCACAGGCGTTCTCCTCGCAACCGACTCGCGCACCTACACGGCACAGCGTGGGCGGCTGATCCTCACCAACGGATACTGCACCTGCCCGTCCACCGCTCAGGCGCCGGTGGAGCCGGCCGCCGAGCAGCAGTCCCAGGCGCCCCAGCCTCAGGCACCGGCCCAGCCGCAGGAGGCGCAGCCCCGGAACCACCCCGTCCAGGGGCAGCCGCAGGCGCAGCCCACCGGCCAGAGCGCGATGGTGGTCGCCTAGCAAGAGGCGCACCCGCGAACGGCCGTGGCTCGGAGTCCGGAGACCCGGTATCCGGGCGGCACCCGCCACCCGGCGCGTCTCGGTTCTCCGGCCCGGCAGGTTCCGATCGTGCTCGACCGGCCCCCGGCGGACCCGCCGGCGGATACGGGCGAGGGCGCATCCCGCGAGCCGGACCTGACGGACACCGGCCGGCCGGACCGGTGGATCCCGGCGATCCGACCGGCGGCCTCCGGAGGACTCAGCCGGACAGGCCCCAGGCGACGACCACGGACAGACCGCTCGTCGCGAGCAGGCCGATGAGCACCACGATGGCGATCACGCGACGGTTCATGTCCCGGAGCCTACCCAGGCTCCCGGGGCCGCCGCCGCACGTCCGGGGGGTCATGACGGTCCCGGGCCCGACGCCGGCCAGGCGGCGAGGTTCCAGCCTCGCTCGACGCGGATGATGTGGAGGACCGCGTTGATGAGCGCGAGGTGGGTGAACGCCTGGGGGAAGTTCCCCAGGTGACGGCCCGTCACCGGATCGATCTCCTCGGCGTACAGGCCGAGAGGGCTGGCGAAGGAGAGAAGCTTCTCGCAGAGCCTGCGGGCGCGGACGTGCTCGCCGATCTCCGTCAGCGCCGAGACGAGCCAGAACGAGCAGATGGTGAAGGTGCCCTCCTCCCCCTCCAGGCCGTCGTCGGTCTGCTTCGGCTGGTAGCGCAGGACCAGGTCGTCGACGGTCAGGTCGTCGGCGATGGCCAGAACCGTGGCGCGGATCCTGGGGTCGGTGGGTGGCAGGAAACGCACCAGCGGGAGGAGCAGGAGCGACGCGTCAAGGGCGTCGGTCTCGTAGTCCTGCCGGAAGATTCCCTGCTCGGTGACGCCATGGGCGCACACGTCGGCGTGGATCTCGTCGGCGATCCGCTGCCACTGATCGGCCAGTTCGAACTCCTGGCGGAGCCGGGCCAGCCGGACCCCCCGGTCGACCGCCACCCAGCACATGACCTTGGACGAGGTGAAGTGCCGGGGTTCCCCGCGGACCTCCCAGATGCCGCGATCGGGCTCGCGCCAGTACTTGATGGCCGACTCGACCTGCCGCCTCAGGATGGGCCAGATCCGCTCGTCCAGACGGTCGCGGGAACGGGTGTGGATGTAGAAGGAGTCGAGGACCGCGCCCCAGACGTCGTTCTGGCGGTGACGGTAGGCCGCGTTGCCCACCCGGACGGGCCGGGCCCCCTCGTAGCCGTGGAGATAGTCGAGGACGTGCTCCGTCAGCTCGCTCTCGCCGTCGACGCCGTACATGACCTGGAGTTCCTCGTCCCGTTCCGCGACGTCGGCGATGAAGCAGAAGAAGTCGTCGGCCTCCCAGTCGAACCCCAGGGTGTACAGGGCCCAGAGGGTGAAGGTGGAGTCGCGGATCCAGCTGTAGCGGTAGTCCCAGTTGCGGTCGCCGCCCGGGGTCTCCGGCAGGGACGTGGTCGCCGCCGCGATGAGCGCGCCGGACGGGGCGAAGGTCAGTCCTTTGAGGGTGAGGGCGCTGCGCTCCAGGAAGCTCCGCCAGGGATGGTCCGGGAAGTTGCCCCGGGCAAGCCAGTGCTGCCAGTGGTGGGCGGTCCACACCAGCCTCTCGTACGCCTCCCGGAAGGTGTACGGCGGCTCGTGCTCGGTCCACGACAGTGCGCAGAAGCGCGTGTCTCCTTCTTTCAGGAGGGTGCGCGCCGTCGCGCGGCAGCCCTCGAACCCCAGCCGCATGTCGGTCGTGAGAGCGAGCCGCAGGCTCTCCCCCTCCGCGGTCGCCACACCCTGGTGGTAACCCCGGTCGGTGTACGCCCAGCGGGCGGGCTTGCGGCCGTAGTCGAAGACCGGTTCGCAGTCGAGCGTGGTCTGCACCTCCCCGCTGACGCAGCGCACCGTGCGCAGCAGTACGTGGGCGGCGTCGTAGTCGGTCGGCGCCCGCCGGTGCGTGTGGGAGAGCTCGTCGTCGTGGTGCCAGGGGCCGATGAGGAGCACGTCGCGCACGACGATCCAGCCGGTGGGCGTGCCCCAGCTCGTCTCCAGGACCATGGTGCCCGGCAGGTACCGGCGGGCGGCGGGCACCCGCAGGTCGGCGGGGCCGAGCCGGAACCCCCCGGCGTCGCGGTCGAGGACGGCGGCGAAGACGCTGGGCGAGTCCATCCGGGGCAGGCAGAGCCACTCGACGTTCCCGCTGGGGGCAACGAGGGCGTTGGCCTCGCAGTCGGACAGGAAGGCGTAGTCCGCGATGGGCGGAAAAGGAGAGGAACCGGGAAATGCGCCCGCCAGTGGATGCACTGTCATGCGATTTTTCTACCCTTATCAACCATTTCAGGCACATTCATCACCGTGATGTCGCCGAACACCCTGTCCCTGTCCGGCCGGTCCCGTTCCGAAGGTCCGGTCCCTTGCGGACGCTCCGGCACGTTCCGGCGTCCGCGGTCCCGCAACGCACTGCCGCGGAAGACGCCTCACCCGGCGTCCGGGTCCGGGCCTTCGACCGGCCGGTGGCCGCCGGCCGTCGCGTGCCGGAACGGCCTGCGGCGGAGAACTCGGCCGTCCGCGTTCACCGGGTTCCCCGCCTGCTTGGCGCCCGGGGTCAGGCGGTGGCCTCGGCCATCTCCTGGAACTCGCCGGGAAGCTGGGACATGGCGTGGGCGAAGGCCTCGTCGTCGACCGCCTCGCGCAGCGTGGTGAGCACGGCGCGCACCCCGGCGGTGGCCTCCCGCATGGTGAGCCCGGTGCGCTTGCTGACCTTCCGGACGAAGTCATGCAGCCCGAAGTGCTCACCTTTTTCCTGAATGTGAAGCGAGTCGCGCAGGGATTCGGGAAGCCGTGCCGCCAGGTTCTTGGCCTCCCGGGCACTCAGCCGGCTCCCGAGCGTGTCCAGCGTCGCGCGGACGAGATCGGCGGCCTCCTCACGAGACAGTGCCGAACGTTCAGCGACGGCTCTCACCAAATCCTTGTACTCCATGTCATCCCCCCACCCGGCTAGCGTTCCCGGTCGCCACGGGGATGAACTCGCGGGGCCCGATCCGTTGTCTTTTTGGACGCCCTGTAGTCCCAGAAGTCACATTATTCCCTCATGTGGGGGAACTTTTCGGTCATGCCGGTATGGATCTGCTAGGAAGATCCCTCGACCAAGATTCACGTCAGAGGGGTTCATCGTGGGGCGCGACGGTATCCAACGACCATATGGCGAGGGGCCTGGCGAGCAGACCGACTCTCTGGGATCCGTACCGGGGCGCGGAACCGGTCAGCCGGAAGGCGACGTGCTGTCGGATGGCTGGAACCACGGGCCGGAGGGCCGGAACACCACGGCGGGGACGCGGGACCCGGAGCCCGACGGCTGGAGCCAGGAGGTCGCGGCCTGGGCCAAGGATGACGCGTGGAGCCAGGGCTCCTTGGGCAGCGGCGGGACCAAGGTGATCGTCCACGTCGACGGGTCCCGCGAGATCATCCACCCGGACGGCTCCCGGCAGATCGTCCACCTGGACGACCGCCGCGAGACCACCGCGCACGGCGTCAGGGACGGGCGTTCCCCCGGCGGCGGCGAGCAGACGCGCGGGGGCGCGGGGCCGGGCCGACGCGGGGCCTCCGATCCCTCCGCGGAGCGCCGCCGCCGGGGAGGCCACCGGGGAGGAAGGAAGGGCAAGGCGCTCCTGGCCGTGGTCGGCGGGGTCGTGGCGGCCGGGGTGCTGGGCGGCTGGATGCTCTCCTCGTCCGCGGAGCCGACGTCCGGTGGCGCGTGCTCGCCCGGCGCGCAGTGCTCGACGGCCGAGTCACCGGACGTGCCGCCGGAGACGCCCGCGGGCGAGCCCGCACGGAAGCCGGGAGAGCGGGGAGAGCCGACCGCCGGCCCGTCCACCGTCACCGAGCCGACGACCGCCCCCACCCGGTCGTCCCGGACCGCGACGCGGGCGCCGCGGCCGGCCCCGAGCCGCGACACCTCTCAGGAGCCCCGTCCGCGGACCACCGTGGAGAGGGAGAGCACGGACGACTCGCAGAAGAACCTGGGCTCGAAGCCGGAGAGCTCGGACAGGCCCGAGCCCTCGTCCTCGTCCGCACCCCCGCAGGAGACTCCCACCCAGACCTCGGCGCCCACCGAGGCCCCGCCGACGACCCCGCAGGACACGGGCACGACCGGGGGCTCCGATGGCCGGGACCGCGGCGGCCTGCTCGGCTGGTTGTTCTGACGGCCCGGCACTCCCCCGCCGGGGACGTCGCCGGCCGGAGCGGCCGGTCCCACGCCGCGTCCCCGGAGCACGCCGCGCTCACCGGGAGGCGCGCGGAAGCCCGTCCAGCGCGGAGATGAGCAGGTCGAGCCCGAACTCGAAGTCGGCCTCGGGATCGTGCCGGGCCAGCTCCGGGGCGAGCGCGATGACGTGCGGGAACTCGACGGGATCGAGCTGCGCGAAGGCCTCGGACGGGTCCTGGTGCAGGTGGTCGAGCATCTTCGTGGTGCCGACCTCGCGCATCTGCGCGCCCAGGGCGTACGCGAGGAGGGCCCGCATGATCCGCACCGCCATCTCGCCGTCGAACCCGGCGCTCTCGGCGATCGCCAGGGCCCGCTCGGCGGGCCGCAGGCCGATCGACGTGTCGATCCTGTGCGTCAGCACCACGGTCATGGAGCGCGGGTAGTCGTGGGCGGCCTTGCGGAAGGCCCGGATGAGCGTCCGTGCCCGGACCCGCCAGTCTTCCCCCGGGTCGTCGGGCAGCTCCATGCCCCCCATCACGTACTCGGCCACACCTGCCAGCAGCGCGGCCTTGTTCGGCACGTGGTTGTAGAGGGACATGACGGCGACACCCAGCTCGGTCGCGACCGCGCGCATCGCGAGGGCGTCGACGCCCTCCCGCTCGATCAGCCCGACCGCGGCGTGCACGATGCGCTCCCGGGTCAGCACCGCGCGCATGGCGACCTCGGGTGCTTTCCTCGCCAACGGCCGGCCCCCTCCCGCTTTCTGATGCGATGCTACATGCGCCGTTGACGCCTCCCGGGGATCGTGACACGGTACGTACAACGTACGTAAGACGTACGTTGTACGTGCCATGTGCGGTACACGTCACGGACCTCCGGGAGGAACCATCGTGTCGACCCATGAGCTCTACACCCGCCCCGTGGATCGATCCACGTGGGACGTGCCGGTCACCGGGGACGCCCGCTTCACGTGGGAGTACGACGACGGCAGGGACAAGCTGCTCGCGCTCTACCAGAAGGGCAAGGACAAGCAGTGGGACTCGGTCAAACGAATCGACTGGGACATCGAGGTCGACCCCCACGACGTGCTCGGAGTCCCCGACGAGACGCTGGCCATCCACGGCACCAAGTACTGGGACAAGCTCAGCGAACGGCAGCGGAAGGAGCTGCGCCGGCACTCGGCGTCCTGGCAGTTCTCCCAGTTCATGCACGGCGAGCAGGGAGCGATGATCACCGGCGCCCGGATCGTGGAGACCGTCCCCGACCTGGACGCCAAGTTCTACTCCGCCACCCAGACCATGGACGAGGCCCGCCACGTCGAGATCTTCTCCCGCTTTCTCCAGGAGAAGGTGGGACTGGTCTACCCGATCAACACCAAGCTCCGGGAACTGCTCGACGACACCCTGAGGGACTCCCGCTGGGACATGCCCTACCTCGGCATGCAGGTGCTCATCGAGGGTCTGGCCCTGGCGGCCTTCGGCGTCATCCGCGACTTCACCACCAAGCCCCTGCCCAAGCAGATCCTGACGTACGTCATGCAGGACGAGGCCCGGCACGTGGCGTTCGGGCGGCTGGCGCTGCGCGACCACTACCGGGAGCTGTCGTCGGCCGAGCGGCGCGAGCGCGAGGAGTTCGTCATCGAGGGCTGCTACCTGATGCGCGACCGCATCCGCGGGGTGGAGATCTGGGAGAACTTCGGGATCCCCCCGCAGGACGTGCACGAGATGGTGGAGAACTCCCTCTACATGAGGACGTTCCAGAGCCTGCTGTTCAGCCGGATCGTCCCGTGCGTCAAGGACATCGGCCTGTGGAGCGAGCGGATCCAGCGGGCTTACGACGACATGGGCGTGCTCGACATGTCCAGGAGCGACCTCGACGCCCTCATGCGGCAGGACGAGGAGATCGCCGAGAGACTCGACGCGGAACGCTTCGCCGCCGAGGAGGCGGAGCGCCGCGCCGAGGTCGACACGGTGATCGACGAGGCCGCCTCCCCCGCGTGACCGAGGGCCCCGCCGTGACCGAGGGCACCGGTGCGGCCGCCTCCCGGGCGTCGCGGACGGGCACCGGTGCGGCCGCCTCCCGGGCGTCGCGGACGGGCACCGCCGCGGTTCCCCCGCCCGCATGCGGTGCCCGTCCGCGGGCGGGGGAACCGCTCAGACCAGGCGGCCGTCGCGCATCTCGACCTGGGTACCGGTGAACCGGGACCGTGCCGCCCTGTCGTGCGAGACGACGACGAGGGCGCCCCGGTAGACGCCGAGGGCCTCCTCCATCTCCTCGACGAGTGTGAGCGAGAGATGGTTGGTCGGCTCGTCCAGCAGCAGCAGGTCGGTCTCGGTGGTCAGCAGCCTCGCCAGCGCGAGGCGGCGGCGCTGGCCGACCGAGAGCGCGCCGACCGGCGTGCGGAAGGCGTCCGCGCGGAAGAGCCCCAGGGAGGCCAGCCGCGCGTGGTGCTCTTCGGGATGGCCGGGGCGGCCCTCGGCGAACGTGGCGAGGACGGTCCGCTCGGGCCGGGCGAAGACGACCTCCTGCGGCAGGTAACCGATCCGGCCGCGACGCCGTACGGTCCCCCGGTCGGGCTCCAGGTCACCGGCGAGGACCCGCAGGAAGGTCGACTTTCCTGCGCCGTTGGGGCCGTGGATCAGGAGCCTGCACCCCTGCCCGGCGCTGAAGGAGTCGACGGCGAGACGGTCCGCCACCCGCACGCCGCGCAGTTCCGCCACCGGCCCGTCGGCCGCGCCGTGTCCGAACAGGCCCGCGAAGCGCAGGGGCTCGGGCGGTTCGGGCACGGGGTCGTCCTGGAGGCGGCGCAACCGCTCCTGGGCCTGGCGGATCCGGCCGGCGACCGAGCTCTGCACCCGGCCCGCGTCGCGGTCGTAGGCCATCTTGTTGCCGTCCCTCATGGGCCGGCCGTGGGCGACGCGGTGCGCGGTGGTCGCCGCGAACGCCTGCACCCGCCTGATCTCCTCCCGCCAGTCGGCGTAGGCCTGTTCCCACCGCCGCCGGGCGGCCGCCTGCTCGGCCAGGAAACCGGTGTAGCCGCCGCCGAACCGGGTGACCGCGCCGTTCTCGACCTCCAGGATCGAGGTGGCGACCCGGTCCAGGAAGACGCGGTCGTGCGAGACGGCGACCACCGTGCCCCGGTGCGCGCGCAGCCGTTCCTCCAGCCAGGCCGTCGACGCCTCGTCGAGGTGGTTGGTCGGCTCGTCGAGCAGCAGGACCTCCGGGGACGCCGCCAGCAGGCAGGCCAGCCCGAGCCGGGCCTGCTCACCACCGGACAGCCCGCCCAGGCGACGGTCGCGGCCGAGGTGCGCGAGACCGAGGCCGTGCAGCGCCCTGTCGACCCGGGCGTCGGCCTCGTACCCGCCACGGGCCTCGTACGCGGTGAGCAGGTCGCCGTATTCGGCGAGCGGGTCTTCCCACCGGGTGGGCCGGGCACCGCGCCCGGCGGGCCGGTTGTCCGGGCCGGCGGGCGGATCGTCCTCCTCGGCGGGCCGGTCGCCGGCGAGGCGGGCCTCCAGCTCGCGCATCCGGCGCTCCATGGCGCGCAGCTCGGCGAGCGCCGCGTCGACGGCCTGCTGAACGGTGTGGTGGGCGGGAAGGCCCAGGGTCTGGCCCAGGTGGCCGACGCCGCCCTCGGCGGCGGTGACGACCTCGCCGTCGTCGGGCTTCTCGACGCCGGCGATCAGGCGCAGGAGCGTCGACTTCCCGGAGCCGTTCTCCCCGACGACGCCGAGACGCTCGCCGGGCTTGACGCTGAAGGAGACCCGGTCAAGAACCGGCCGGTCGCCGTACGACTTCGAGACTTCTCGCAAGGTGAGCTGGGTGGACAGGAGGGGCCTCCGGAACGTCGGGTGAACGGGTCATCGCGGTGTTCGGTGGCTGGTCCATGGTTACCGCCCTCTTTCGTCGACGCCACAAACGCTACTAAGTTGTATTAGAGTGAGTATGTCAGACGTCCCGAAACCCGCGCAACAGGAGGAGGTTGCCGTGACGTCTCCGGCGTCTCCCGGACCCGCCGGGACCGTGCGCCCCGGCGGGCGCACGGCGCGGGTCCGCGAAGCGGTGCGCGAGGCGACCCTCGCCGAGCTGGCGGAGAAGGGATTCGAGGGGCTGACCGTGGAGGGCGTCGCCCGGCGCTCGGGCGTGCACAAGACCACGGTCTACCGGCGCTGGGGCAGTGTGGAGGGGCTCGCCGCCGACGCGCTGGACCTGGCGGGCGGCGAGCCGTGGCCGGTCCCGGACACCGGCACGGTCGAAGGGGATCTGCGGGAGCTCACGCGGCTGGTGCTGACCGGTTTCGCCGATCCCGGCACGGGTCCGGTCTCGACCGCCTTCATCTCCGCGGCCACGCGCAACCAGGTCGTCGCGAAGGCGCTGCACGCCTTCTTCGCCGCCCGCCACCGCCAGTCGGCCCCCATCGTCACCCGGGCCGTCGCACGGGGCGAGCTGCCCGAGGGCACCGACGCCGCCGACGTGATTCGCACCGCCGTGGCTCCGCTGTACTACCGCCTGTTCGTCAGCGGCGAGCCGGTGGACGAGGCGGTCGCCGACCGCGTCGCCGCCGCCGCGCTGGCCGCCGCCCGCGCCGGGGCCTTCGCCGCCCCGGGCGGTTGAGGGCGGAGGCGGCCGTCCCGGGGCGGGCGCCGACCGCGCCACGGCCGCCGGAGAGGCGTGGTCGCCGGAGAGGCGCGGTCGCCGGAGAGGCGCGGGTCAGGTCCGCCCGCCCCGGGCGACGTCCAGGAGCCACCGGCGGACCACCGCGCCCGCCAGTGGCAGCGGTACCGTCCCCGCGCCGAGGCCCACGTCGACGAGCAGCTCGAAGACCTCTTCGCGCCGGGCGGCGGTGGCGATCGCGGCGTCGATGAAGCCGGACGACTGGGCTGCGCGGGCCAGCACGTCGGTGGTGCGCAGGTGACGGCCGAGCGCCTTCCCCAGGGCGCGCCGGTAGGCGGGCAGCGGGTCGCCGGGCGCGCGGACGGCCGCCTCGCCGGCGAGCCGGCCGGAGACCAGGGCGTAGTAGATGCCCTCGCCGGTGAGCGGGTTGACGAGACCGGCCGCGTCACCTGCGAGCAGCACCCGGCCGGCGCCGGGCTTCGGACGGCCGGGCGACAGGGGCAGGTGGTGGGCGCGCAGGTCGCGGGCGGGCAGGTGGGGCAGGAGTTCGGCGAGCCGGCCGTGCAGCACCTCGCGGCCGGGAAGCCCGACGGCGCGCAGCCGGGGCAGGAGCATCCCGAAGCCGACGTTGGCGGTCCCGTCGCCGATCGGGAACGACCAGGCGTACGCGGGCCACCCCTCCTTCTGCATGGCGATGAACTGGACGTCGTCGTCGGCGGCCGGCACGTCGGCGTAGCCGCGGACCGCGATCGCGGTGTGCCTGTCGGGGGACGGAGGGAGGCCGATGAGGCGCCGCACGGTCGAGTTGGCCCCGTCCGCCGCGACGACGGCACGCGCGGTGACGGTGCCGTCGACGACGACGTGACCGTCGCGGGTGGCGAGCCCGCGGACGCGGTGGCGGCGGACCTCGACGCCGCGCGCCCGGGCCGCGTCGACGAGGCGGGCGTCGAAGACCCTGCGGGGGACGACGTGGTTGGGCCGGGCGACGGTGGCGGAGACGTGCGCGCCGCCCGGAGAGACCACCGACAGACGCCGCGTCGGCCGGTAGTCGGCGATCAGGTCGGGGACACCGAGCAGGGCGAGTTCGTCGCGGCCGTGGGCGGCGATGCCGTCACCGCAGGCCTTGTCCCGGGGGAAGTCCGCCCTGTCGAGCAGCAGCACCCGCGCGTCCGGCCGGAGCCGCTTGGCGCCGAGGGCCGCCGCGGAGCCCGCCGGACCGCCACCGACGATCACCAGATCCCATATGTCGTCCACGTGGATGGACGTGCCACCGTACGCCTCCGCGAAACCCCGCGGGCCCGGTGGCGGCTCCCGGGACCCGGGCTCCCGGGAGCGCGGGTTCTCCCCGGACGGCGCCGGCCGGGCCGGCGAACCGCGACCGCATCCAGCCCGGCCCGGGGCGCGACCGTGCTCAGCTCGGCCGGGGCGCGATCCGGTCGAGTTCGGCGAGCGCCTCCTCGTCAGGCTGCCAGGTGCCCGCGACGGCGTTGGCCTTGACCTGCTCCGGCTTCGTCGCACCGGCGATCACCGAGCTCACCCCGGGCTGCGCGAGGAGCCAGCCGAAGGCGACGTCGAGCAGGCCGACGCCCCGCCGCTCGGCGAACTCCGCGAGCCGCTCCACAACGTCGAGACGGGCGTCGGTGAGGTATTCGGGGCGGGAAGCCAGGCGGCTGCCCTCCGGTACCGCGGCACCGCGCCGGTACTTGCCGGTGAGGAGCCCGTTGGCCAGCGGGAAGTAGGGCAGCAGCCCGAGGCCGTAGTGCAGCAGGGCGGGCGTCAGCTCCGTCTCGACCTTCCGGTTGAGCAGGCTGTACTCGTTCTGGGCGCTGACGAAGCGCTCGTGGCCCTCGTTGCGGGCGATCCAGTCCGCGTCGGCCACCTGCCAACCGGCGAAGTTGGAGGAGCCGACGTAGCGGACCTTGCCCTCGCGCACCAGGTCCGAGAGGGTCGCCAGGGTCTCCTCGACGGGCGTCGCCGGGTCGGGGAAGTGGATCTGGTAGAGGTCGATCCAGTCCGTGCGCAGGCGGCGCAGCGACCGCTCGACCGCCTTGCGGATGTATCGGCGGGAGGTGCGGGCACCCCAGTCGGGGCCGTTGGCTCCGCCGGTGTCCCCGCCGAACTTCGTGGCGAGGACCACCTCGTCCCGCCGCCCCTGCAGCACCTCCCCCAGGAACGCCTCGGACTCGCCGTAGATGTCGGCGGTGTCGATCAGGGTGATCCCGGCGTCGAACGCGGCGTCCACCACCGCCCGTGTCGCGTCGAGATCGATCCGGCGGCCGAAGTTGTTGGCGCCCAGGCCGACGGCCGAGACGACCAGTCCGGACTCGCCGAGTCGGCGGTAAGACATATCAGACATGACGCGCTCCCATTCCCATCACCACAGTAAAGCGACACAGGCGACGCTAGCGTGACCCGGTACGCGGCGGCTCAGCGGTCACTGCGATGTCGGCATGCTGTCGACACCGCCCCGGTTCATTCCGGCAAAGCGACACAGGTGACGTCGGCGGCGTGGCGGGAGGGGTCCTTCCCGGACCGGCTGACCCGGTCCTTGGCGTGCTCGCCGTCCGAGACGGTGGGGCGGGTGCCGCGAGGTCTGCGGGAGGAGCGGCGCCGCAGACCCGGGACGGGGCTCGCGGCGCGGCTCCGTCCAACGGCCCCGCCCCGACGGCCCCGCCTCAGCGGTTCGCGGGCACGCCGGATTCGACGGGGAGTCCCGCCTCGACCCAGTCCTGGATGCCCTCGCGGTACTTGCGGACGTCGGTGTAGCCGAGCCGGTGGAGCCGCTGGGCCACCGCCTCGCTGTTGCCGCAGGCCGGGTTGGAGCAGTAGGTCACGATCGTCGCGTTCCGGTCGGGGAGCACTTCCGCCGCCCGTTCGGCCACCTCGTCGGCCACCAGGGCGATCGCCCCCGGCAGGTGCTGCTGGGCGTAGTAGTCGCCCCCCAGGGCGTCCACCACGACGACGGTTCCCGCGTCGATGGCGGCCTTGAGCGCGTCGCGACTGATGAGTGTGGTCATTGCACCCTCCCAACTAAATGGACTACAGTCCGTTTCGTGAACGGTTCAGAACCTAACGGACCACAGTCCGCTTCGTCAAGTGAGGTGCTGGAGATCCTGCGCGGCCGGCCGCCCCGGGAGCGGGCCGACGCGGCGCGGAACCGCGAGAAGGTACTGGCCGCGGCGGCCCGGCTGTTCCGCGACAGGGGCGTCGACAACGTCTCGATGGACGCCGTCGCCGCCGAGGCCGGGGTCGGCAAGGGCACCCTCTTCCGGCGCTTCGGCGACCGGTCCGGCCTCGCGGCGGCGCTGCTCGACGAGCGCGAGCGGGAACTGCAGGAGCGCATCCTGTCCGGCCCGCCCCCGCTCGGCCCCGGAGCTCCCCCGGCCGAACGGCTGGCGGCCTTCGTGGACGCGTACCTGGATTACCTGTTCGACCACCTCGACCTGGTACGCGTCTCCGAGACCGCCGCCCCCGGCGCGCGCTACCGGATCGGCGCCTACCGGTTCTGGCACCGGCACGTCGCCATCCTGCTGGCCCTGGCGCGCCCCGCCGCCGACGCCGACTGCCTTGCCCACGCCCTGCTCGCCCCGCTCGGCGCCGAACACGTGGTCGCGCTACGCGGCGAACTGGGCGACGAGCGGATCAGGGAAGGCGTACGCGAGCTGGCGCTGTCCGTAGCGGGACGCGGCCGGGAAGGCGCCGGATGACCCGGCGCGCCACGACACCGGCGACATCCGCTCCGGCGGCTCGGGCCATCCGGCGCATCCTGCGCCGCGCGGGCTGCGGACGCTCGGCGGAATTCTCCCTTCACAAAAGAAGGGATAAAACTCCCTTTAAGGGAAATATCATCCGTTGACCCCCGCCGGTGGCCGAACTGACGATCGAACTACAGCCTTTCGTCGGTCGGGGGTGGCGATGAGAGCCGTACGACTACACGAGTACCACAAGCGTCCGGTCGTCGAGGACGTCCCGGAACCCAAGGTCGGCGGGCCGCTGGACGTGCTGGTCGAGATCGGCGGCGCCGGGTTGTGCCGTACGGACCTGCACATCGTCGAAGGCCAGTGGGCGGAGAAGTCCGGTGTGGCCCTGCCGTACACGATCGGGCACGAGAACGCCGGCTGGGTGCGGGAGGTCGGCTCGGCCGTGGCGACCGTCGAACCCGGCGACGCGGTCATCCTGCACCCGCTCGTCACCTGCGGGCTGTGCCGGGCGTGCCGCGCGGGCGACGACGTGCACTGCGCCGACTCGAAGTTCCCCGGTATCGACACCGACGGCGGCATGGCCGAGCTGCTGCTCACCAACGTCCGGTCGGTGATCAGGCTGGACCCCTCCCTGCGGCCCGCGGACGTCGCCGCGCTGGCCGACGCGGGTCTCACCGCCTACCACGCGGTACGCAAGGCGGTGCCGCTGCTCCATCCGGGCACGCAGGTCGTGGTGATCGGCGCCGGCGGGCTGGGCCACATCGGCGTGCAGTGCCTGGCCGCGATGACGGCCGCCGAGATCGTCGTCGTCGACCGGTCACCGGACGCCCTGGAACTCGCCGAGGAGCTGGGCGCCACGCGCACCGTGCGGGCCGACGGCGGGCAGGTCGACGCGGTCGCCGACCTCACCGGCGGGAAGGGCGCCCACGTGGTGCTGGACTTCGTCGGCGAGCAGGGCACCGAGGCCGAGGGCGTGGCGATGCTGCGCCGCGCCGGCTCGTATTTCGTGATCGGCTACGGGGGCCATGTCGACATCCCCACGATCGACATCATCTCCAAGGAGATCAACGTGGTGGGCAACCTCGTCGGCTCCTACAACGACCTGGACGAGCTGATGGCCCTGGCCGCGCAGGGAAAAGTGAGCCTCCACACCACGGTCTACCCCCTCGAAGCCGTCAACGACGCCATGGACGACCTGGACGGCGGGCGCCTGCGGGGCCGCGGGATTCTCGTACCGACAAGGAGCTGAGATGTACGAAAAGGATGGTCAGAAGTACTTCGTCGTCGACGGGCACATCCACTTCTGGGACGGCAGGCCGTCGAACCAGGCCAACCGCTACGGCGAGGGCTTCATCAACTGCTTCTACGACTACCACCGCAACCTCTCACCGGCATCCGAGGTCTGGTCACTGGAGGAGTTCTGGCAGCAGAGCGAGGAACGGATCATGCACGACCTCTTCGAGGTCGGCTACGTGGACAAGGCGATCTTCCAGCCCACCTACCTCACCGATTTCTACGTGAACGGCTTCAACACCACCGAGCAGAACGGGGCGCTCGCGGAGAAGCATCCGGGCAGGTTCATCGTGAACGGGTCGTGGGACCCGCGCGACGGCGAGCTGGGACTCGACGCGCTCGAAGCGCTGGCGGAGCGCTGGAACGTCCAGGGGGTCAAGCTCTACACCGCCGAGTGGAAGGGCGCGTCGAAGGGCTGGAAGCTGTCCGACCCGTGGTCCTACCGGTACCTCGAGAAATGCCGGGAGCTCGGGATCCGCAACATCCACGTCCACAAGGGGCCGACGATCTACCCGCTCAACCGGGACGCGTTCGACGTGGCCGACGTGGACGAGGCCGCGACCGCGTTCCCGGAGCTCAGGTTCATCGTCGAGCACTGCGGGCTGCCCAGGCTGGAGGACTTCTGCTGGATCGCCACACAGGAGCCCAACGTCTACGGCGGGCTCGCGGTCGCGCTGCCGTTCATGCACACCAGGCCGCGTTACTTCGCCCAGATCATCGGCGAGCTGCTGTACTGGCTCGACGAGAACCGGATCACCTTCGCCAGCGACTACGCGCTCTGGACGCCCAAGTGGCTCGTCGAGCAGTTCGTGGACTTCCAGATCCCGGAGGACATGCGCGCCGAGTACGGCGAGATCACTCCCGAGGTGAAGAGGAAGATCCTGGGCCTCAACCTCGCCCGGCTCTACGACATCCCGGTACCGCCCGAACTGGACGTGGTGGCCGCCCACGCGGGCACCGGCGAGCCCATCGGGTCCGCGCCGAAGGTGCCCGCATGAACATGCCGCCTCCCGGCCGCGGCGGGGTATGGGAGGCGCTGGCGACCGTGCGGGATCCGGAGCTGGACGAGCCGATCACCGAGCTCGGGTTCGTCAGCGCGGCCGAGGTCCGCGAAGGGCACGTGTCGGTACGGCTCCGGCTGCCGACCTACTTCTGCGCGCCGAACTTCGCCTACCTCATGGTCGCCGACGCCCGCGACGCGGTGCGGGCGGTCCCGGGCGTGGTCTCGGCGGACGTCCGGCTGGAGGACCACTTCGCGTCCGACGAGATCAACGCGGGTGTCGCCGAGAGCGCGGGGTTCGCCGGCTCCTTCCCCGGCGACGCCTGCGCGGAACTCGACGAGCTGCGTCTGACGTTCCGGCGCAAGGCCTACCTGGCGAGCCTCGACCGGCTGTGCACCCGGCTGGCCGCGGAGGAGCCGCAGCCGGCGCGGCTGCGGCTGGGCGACGTCCCGGAGTCGCCGGAACTGGCCGGCCTGCTCCGCCGCCGGGCCGAACTCGGGCTGGACTGCTCGCCGGAGTCGCCGCTCCTTCTCGACGAGCGCGGGGAGCCGATCCCCGCCGAACAGGCCCAGCTGCGGCTGCGCTTCGCCCGTACCGTGCGGGTCAGCATCGAGGGCAACGCCGGTCTCTGCCGCGGGCTGCTGCGTACCCGCTACCCCGAATCGACCGCCCGTTAGAGAGGGAATCCCGCCGCACCCGCCCGTCCCGGCCCGTCGGCCGCGAGACCCGAGGGGAGCCGCCCCGGCGGCTCCCCGGACCCGCGGGCACGTGACGTCTCCACCCTGTCGCCGGTGACCGGCCGTCATCCTCTTCCCGTCCCCCGCCCGGATCGACGCCGCCGCGGGCTCCGGCGGCGGTCACCAGAGGACCCAGGGGCTCTCCGCGCCTCCGCCGTAAGCGGCCGTACCCGTTCGCCTCCACCGCTGGCGGACGTCGTGCTTGGCCCCGATACGCGGAGCCGTGGTGGTGAACGGGCCGCACGTGGCGATCCCGCCGTCGCCCGACGGGGAGACGCCCGAGCAGACGAAGGGCCGGGAGACGTTGACCTCCACGTCGGTGTTGTACAGCTGGACATGTATGTCCGAGCGGACCGAGCTCGCCCCTCTGACCCGCCCCATCAGGTAGAAGACATCGCCCACCATGGCCATGCAGGGTGACATCTCCGTACCCGTACCGGCGCCTGTGGAGATCCACGAACGGCATCGCCATTCCGGTTCCGGATCCCGGCGCGGGGCGTCGGCCGTGCGGCTCTCCTCCGCCTCCGGGTTGATCGCCGTGGGCGTCGACCGCCGGGGCTGGGGAGTCCGGGTGGGCTGCGTCACCGGTTTCGTGGGGCCCGACTTCCTGGGCGGCCCGGAGGCGACCGCTTCCGGGGTACGGCTCCGCGCCGGCTGCCTCTCCGGTGGGGGCGTGGGCGAGCTTCGCGCCGCTCTGGACGGGACGGGGAGCGTGGTCCGGACCGCGCCGGTCGGCCCGTCGGCCGCTCCCTCCGACGCGAGGGCCTGATTTCCCTCGGCCCCGGCGTCCGGTGCCCGCCAGGGTGCCACGACGGTCACCACCGCCGCGCTGAGCAGCAGGGCCGCGGCGCTGGTCGCCGTGACGACCAGCCGCCGGGGCCGCCCGCGCCGGGCCGGGGCCGTGTTCCCCTCGCCGGTACGGGAAGCCCCGCCGGAGGGAGAGGTCCCGTCCGTTCCAGACGTTCCCGTTCCCCGGGCGACCGGCCCCGCACGGGAAGCGTCCGCGGGGAGGGGCTCGGAGGTGACGGACGGAGCGTCTTCCCTGGCGACCCGGGGCAGGGCGGGCAGCTCGGCCAACGACGGCGCCGCCTCACGCAGCGCCGTCGCCACCTCCTCGGCGCGGGGGCGCTCAGCGGGGTCCTTCGCGGCGCAGGCCGAGATGACCGGCCACAGGGCGTCGGGCATCCCGGGCAGCCGCCGGGGCAGGGCCATCGCGTGTTGCCGAAGCAGGGCCATCGGGTGGTCGCCGACGAACGGCGGACGCCCGGCGAGCAGCTCGTACAGGATCAGGCCGACGGCGTACACGTCCACCGCAGGCGTGGGAGTACCGCCGTCGGCCACCTCGGGAGCCAGGTACACGGGTGTGCCGATGATCGAGGTGGTCCGGGTGAGACCCGGGCCGTGGACGATGCGCGCCACGCCGAAATCCGTCAGCCGCGCCTCCCCGGTGGCCCCGTCGATCAGGACGTTTCCCGGCTTGACGTCACGGTGCACGACGCCCACGGCGTGCGCGACCGCCAGCGCGTCGGCGACCTGGGCCGTCAGCCGGACCGCGTCCGCCGGGAGCAGCGTTCCGCGCCGCCGGAGCAGGGTGAGGAGGTCTCCGCCCTCGACGAAGTCCATCACGAGGGCGAGGCGTTCTCCCTCGATGACGAAGTCGCGCACCGTGACGATGTTGGGATGACGCAGGGTCCGCATCACGTTGCGTTCCTGCACGAACCGCAGCACCAGATCCGGATCGCCGGTGAGGCTGTCCCGCAGCAGCTTCACCGCCACGGTCTCCCCGGTGTCCCGGCGCTGCGCCCGCCAGACGGTCCCCATCCCACCGGCGCCGATCTCGTCCAGAAGCACGTACCGGCTCCCCAGAGGGGCCTCGGACCCGCCCGCCGCCATCTCCCGACCTCCCCTTCGAACAGACCGAGATCACAATAGTCAGGGATTTTCCCGGAAGGGTCGGCAGCGCCCTCGCGGGGAACCACTCGCGATCGTCTTCCCGGGGGGCACGGCCTCCCGGGCGGCGGGTCCGCCCCGGGAACGGGATCCACCCCGGGAACGGGATCCACCCCGTCCGCGACCGTGAGGGCCGGACCGGCGACCTCCCCGGCGGGGACCTCCAGCGGTCACCGGCCCGCGTCTCCCTCACGAAGGTCGAAAGTTTTCGAGGGTTGCAGTGGGAGTCGTGCGCGGCGGCGTCGCCGCGTTTCCGGGCTGCACGGCAGCCGGACATATGTGCGCCCGCGCCGCTGCGCCACACGGCCGGTAACCGTCTGCGCCCGGGTCCACCGCTCAGTAGACGCCCGAGGACCCGACTCCGGGCCCGACGCTCGCCCCGAACTGCCGACGGGCAAACATTTATGGTTTTGAGATCAACCAGACGGAGCTTTGCGATCAGCACATGAAACATCATGAAATCGAATACAACGGATGGCGGGGAGCTTATATGGAAAAGATTTTAGATGCACGGAACCGCATATTCGTCCGGCGTTTCGGGTATCAGCGAGAACGTCGTCGTCCGCCGGTGTTCAGGCGGACCTGGTTAAGTGCCGATGGGAGCACCTCGTGGCAGTCACGAACATCACCATCCTGGACGGACAGAACCAGCCCCCACCGCCGGGCTGGCAGAAAGACCCCACCGATCTCAACATGGGAGCCGGCGGCGATTACCTGTACCTGGCGTACGAGCTGGACGGCAGCCAGCGTCCGGTCACGGACATCTACTTCCTGCTGAGCAAGGACGACTCCCCTCCGGAGGGATACACGAAGATAAACGTCGACCTGAACAAGGGAGCGGGCGGGAAGTACATCTACCTCTGCTTCGCCCGCAATCACGGAGACCCCTATCAGGATCTGAAAGTGATCGCCAGCTCCGACCCCGGAGCCAACCCGCCGAGCGGGTACAAGAGAATCGACGTCGATCTGAACATGGGAGCGGGCGGAAAGTACATCTACCTGTGCTACCGCACGTAGGAGATTAAACAGGAGATCCCCAGGAAAATCCTGAGGGATCTCCTGTCATTCTGCGCGGCCCGCGTTTCCGCCCTCCGCTTCACCCGCACGGTTCGAGGACAGGCCGGCCTGGACCGCAGAGCGTTCACGGCCCATGGCGCCCCCCCAACCGCCACAGCGGTGCATACGGCCCGGCTCTGTCGCGCGGGCCCGTCCGGAAGGACGCGCAAGCGGTCGCGCGGCGACAGAGCGGTCCACCCACGCCCCCCTGCGCAACGCCCTCGAAGGGGCGGTTCACAAGGAGATCATCCCCGCGATGTCGCCGGGCTCGCCACACTCGCGACGCCCTCCGGCACGATCAACCGCAGCCGGGCTCGCCACACTCGCGACGCCCTCCGGCACGATCAACCGCAGCCCGGCGACCGAACAGGCCCGTCGGGTCCTCAGGGTCCGCGGCCGCCGGAGGTGCCGGCCGGCCGGTTCCGCGAGGCCCCAGTCACGTCCTCAGAGGACGAGCGCGTTCAGTGCGGCTTCCACGGCGACGGTCCTGACCTCGTCGAACGGAACGGTGGCGTGCTCCATCACGCAGTCCGACAGGCCGCCGAGGGCCACGGTCGCGTGGATCCGCGCGGCGGTGGAGGGATCCGGGCCGAGCAGGAGCGTGATCAGTCGCTTGCGCCCCTCCCAGATCCGGTCCAGCAGGTTGAGTTCGACCAGCGTGGCGGAGGCCTGCAGGAAGACCGTGAACACGTCCCGGTGGCGCCAGATGACGTCGAAGTACTCCTCCAGCAGTTGCCGCCGGCCGGTGGGCTCACGGTCGGCCAGGAACGCCTCCATGTCGTCCAGGAACGGCTGGATGATGCTCTTGAGCAGGTCGTCCCGTGACGCGAAGTGGTAGTACAGGGCCGGTTTGGTGATGCCGAGCCGATCGGCGATGTGCTTGAGGCTGGTGTTCTGCACGCCCTGCTTCAGGAAGAGTTCGCGCGCCACCTCCTGGATGCGCGTCCTGGTGTCCGGAGCCGTCGTCATGGGGTCGAGGATAGCCCTTATCTACCGTTAAGTAAGTTCTTGCGCCCGGCGGCTAATCCTGCTTACCTATCGTTCAGTAAGGAGCTTACCTTCCATTAAGTAAGGAGGCGGCCCGTGCGGATCCTCATCTCGGGCGCCAGCATCGCCGGCCCCGTCCTGGCCTACTGGCTCAACCGGTACGGCTTCACCGTCACCGTGGTCGAACGGGCGCCGGCCCTGCGCAAAGCCGGCGGCCACGCGGTCGACCTGTTCCGCCCGGCCATGCAGATCGTCGACAGGATGGGCCTGACCGAGCCGATCCAGGCCAGGAAGACCGGGACCGAGTGGCTCACGATCCGCCCCGAGAACAGCGACCGCGTCCACGAGGTACAGGTCAGCAAGCTGATAAGCGCCGTCTCCGACCAGCACGTCGAGATCATGCGCGACGACCTGAGCGAGATCTTCTACGACGCCACCCGCCGCGATGTGGAGTACCTCTTCGGCGACTCCATCACCGCCATGACCGAGACCTCCGACGGCATCGACGTCGCCTTCGAGCACGCCCCCACCCGCAGGTTCGACCTGGTGATCGGGGCCGACGGACTGCACTCCAACGTCCGGCGCCTGGTGTTCGGCCCCGAATCGCGCTTTGCCACCTGGATCGGCGCCTACCTGGCAGTCATGTCCATCCCCAACTACCTGGGCCTGCGCGACCGCATGGACGGGATCATGGGGGTGAACAGGGTGGTGGGTGTCTACAGCGGGGCGCACATGGACGACGCCCGCGCGGTCTTCATGTTCCGCCCCGCCGCCGAACTCGACTACCACCACCGCGACATCGACCGGCAAAAGGAACTCCTCCGCCGGCACTTCGCCGGGCTGGGCTGGGAAGTGCCCCGCCTGCTGGACCAGGAGATGGACCACGCATCGGCGTTCTACTTCGACTCGATCACCCAGCTGCGCATGGACACCTGGTCCCGGGGACGGGTGAGCCTGGTCGGCGACGCCGGCTACTGCCCGGGCCCCGCCGTCGGCGGCAGCACCAGCCTGGCCGTCTTCGGCGCCTACGTCCTGGCCGGTGAGCTGGCCGAGGCCCGCGGCGACCACACCCGCGCGTTCCCCGCCTACGAACACCAGATCGGCGAGTACGTACGGCGCAACCGCGCCTTCGCCGTCGGTGCCGCCAAGCAGCTCATCCCCGCCACCCGCCTGAACCTCTGGGTCCTGGTCCAGGGAACCCGGATGATCACCCATATCCCCACGCCGATCGCCCGGACTCTGACCGGTCTCGGCAGCAAAGGTCTGCGGCTGTACAACGAGATCACCCTGAAGGACTACCCGCGGGAAGCCGTCGTGCGGGGAGACCGCGCCTGAGGGCCTGACGGAAAGACCGGCGGACCCGGACTCCGCCGGGTGGACGTCGACCTCGGCGGCGCCGAGCTCGAAACGAAAAGCGCCGCGGAGCGATCATGCTTCGGGGCGTTTGCGCTGCCCAGATGATGTGGTCAGGGGCGGGGTCGAACCACCGGCCTCCGCTTTCCGGGCGAGCCGACCGCCCTGCTCCGCTCAACGAGGACGAGGTCGGAGGGCTGTGGACGACTGCCGTCGTGTGCCTGCGGTGGCCGACGTTGTCGTCACCGTTATCGTCAGCCCTCACGTTCCTGAACCGAGGCCGGCCGAACGCATCTCCCCCGCGTCAGCACAGGTTGCCCCCGCTGGGAGCAGAACTGACCCGTAAGAAGTAGTCATCGCCGTCCTTCTCTTCCGGCCCGTCGTAGTACCACACCGACAGATAGACATTCCGGCTGTTGATGACCTTGGTGAGGCAGGCCTGCGTTACGCCCTCCTCCTGCTCCGGCGCCGGCTTCCAACCGTCCTTGATCGCCACTTCCCGATAGAAGGACGGCACACCGGCGCGCGACGCGGAAACCCGGTAGGACTGCTCGGCATACGCAAGCCGGTCATCGTCATCGCACCCCCGCCCGGTTTCTCGTACGGCTCCGCGCCGACCGGGCGGGCATCGAGGACGCCGAGCGTTACGAGAGCCGAAGCAAGCCGCTTGTCATCGTCGGTACAGCGGGGAAACGGCGAGCTGGGCATCAACCACAAAACCAAGCGATCCACCGCGAAAGCACCAATCCCCAGAACACCTACGGCGGCGACAGCGCCGGCAAGGCCGCCTGACCCCAACCGCCCGATAGAACCAATCGAAATCGAGTTACACCGTTGATTTGGACAGACCCGATCTTTCGCCACGCTGCACATGGTGCGCAAGGCGCCCGGCCAGGCCGGGTTCGCGGTGATCACCCGCTGCCGGGTGGTCGAGCACACCCTGGCCTGGCTGACCGCCCACCGCCGACTGGTCCGCGACTACGAACGTCACCCTGCGACCTCGGAAGCGATCATCCGTTGGGCAGGATCAGCGGCATGGTTCGCCGCCTCACGCGTGGCCGTGCCGCCGCGCGCCGGCAGGCACGTGTTCTTGTTCGGCACTTCGCAACCTGAGCGCCAGGCGCTGCAGCCGCACCGCCAAGCGGCGCCTCCTCCGTGACCGGCCGTCGCTATTCTGCGGCAATGCCTGGTTTCGCGGACCGTCCGTTGCTGTTCCTCGACGTTGATGGACCGCTCATTCCGTTCGGGGCGCCCGAACCACATCCCGGTGGGCGCTCAGATAACCGGACGGCGTCGCAGCCACTGCCGCCGGGATCGAACCCGCTGCTGGCCAGGGTCGATTCCCGACACGGGGCGCGGTTGTCGGCGTTGCCGTGCGACCTCGTGTGGGCGACGACCTGGATGGCCGATGCGAACGAAGTGATCAGCCCGTTGCTCGGCCTACCCGAGCTGCCGGTAGTGCACTGGCCGGACTCAGAGGAGGAGGGCCCGCTGCACTGGAAAACCCGTGGCCTGATCGACTGGGCGGCCGGACGCTCGTTCGTCTGGGTCGACGACGAAATCACCAACGTCGATCGCGCCTGGGTGTCCGCGCACCATCACGGACAGGCCCTCCTCCATCGCGTTGACCCTCGCCGTGGCCTCACGCACACTGACTTCGTCGTCATCGCTGACTGGCTGGCACAGCTATGACCGATCCAGCCGCGGGCGTCGTTTCTGCTATTTCGGCAGCGCGGAAGGTTTCTCAAACACGCTCCAGGCCGAAATCCCAGCACAGGGCCGTCCGACTGCATCGAATTACCACTATAAAAACCTCTGTCAAGACATTGATTGCGCCGTAAATACATGGAATATCGGGTGTATCCCTGCAAATAATTCAATGAGGAGCACCCGGTGAAAATTCCCCCGATCACCTCAAGAGCCTCACGATCCACCGGTCGTCTGGCAGTGGCGCTGGGAGTCGCCCTCGCCGTGGTCGCAATGGGCGCCGCCCAGGCCACCGCAGCCCCCGTCCCCTCCCCCGTCAAGGACGCCATCACCCGAGCCATCGAGCCGGTCGGCAGGGTCCCGGGCGGTTTCGCCTCCTGGAAAGACCTGCTGGCCACCCAGGAGAAGCTGGTCAAGGCCGCCGACCGCGTCACCGCCGCCGTCAAGACGCAGGACGACACCGGGTTCGCCGGCATCATCGCGGCGCCGGAGAACCGCGAACTGCGCGTCTACTGGAAGGGAGACACCCCCGAACACATCAGCGCCCTGGTCGGCCGACTGCGCCGGGACGTCCCGGTTAGCGTCCTGCCCGCGGCCTACTCGGCCCGCGAACTGGAACGCGAGATGAATCGCCTCGTCCGCGCCTCCGGCGGCGCGATCACCTCGATCGCGCCGAACGCCGACGGCTCGGGCCTGACGGCCTCGGGCGCCGACTACGGCCTGACCCGCGCGAAGGTCGCCGACTCGGCAGTGCCGGTCACCGTGGAGGCCGGCGTCACACCGGCCCCGGCCAGCCGCTGGGACGACACCGCGCCCTGGCTGGGCGGCGCGGCCTGGCGCAACGCCGGCACCGGCCGCGGCTGCTCGACGGGCTTCGCCGTCACCTTCGGCGGGGCGAGCTGGATGCTGTCCGCGGCCCACTGCGGCAGCGTCGGGCAGACGGCCACCGACCCGACCGGCCAGGTGATCGGCCCGATCGCCCACGCCAACACCAGCCGCGACGTGATGCTGATCCGCGCCGGCACCGCCGGCCGCGTCTACAACAACAACCCCGGCACCATATCGCCGGAGTTCAGCAACCCGGTCGTCGGCACCTCCGCCTCCTACGTGGGCATGTGGCTCTGCACCTCCGGCGCCTCCTCGGGCACCATCTGCCTTTGCCAGGTGAAGCTGACCAACGTCACGATCTACCTTCCCGATGGTGTGCTCTACGGCCTGGTCCTCCTTGAGAATTCGACGCGCAAGAACGCAGCCGGTCAGGGCGACAGCGGCGGCCCGGTGGAGACTCCCGAACCGTCCGGCACCACCCGGCAGTACGCGGTGGGGGTCATCTCCCTCATCGACACCAGCGCTCAGGTGCCCTGCACCGGCTACGTCGTCAACGGCCGCATCTGCTCCTGGCGGCTGTACTACTCGCCGTGGAGCAACGCAACCGCCGCCTTCCCGGGAATCGCCATCATGACCGGCTGACGAATCGATCGACTTGATCACCGGGGCGTTGTTGTCACTGGAGATCAAAAAGCCCCGAACGATGATCGCCCGGAACGTTTGCGCTGCTCAGACGATGTGGTCAGGGGCGAGGTCGAATCGCCGACCTTCCGCTTCTCAGGCCCTGGTCGCCTGCTGTGAGCTGGGGGTAGACGGGTGTCTGCGGTGTTCTGAGTGTGTCGGCGGTGGTGGACGGTGCCGTCAGGGTTGCCGTCGGGGCTCAACGGGGAACGACCTGCGCCCGGACCCCGGGCAGGTCATCGAACGCGGCGGACGAGTCCATCGTGACGACGATTCTCGCGGTGGTCGCAGCTGTCGCGGCGATCAGTAGATCGTATGCCCCCCGTGTCTTTCCCTCTCGCCGGACGTGTGCCATCAGACGAGCGTGGACTCTGGCGACGTCCGTGGTGTATTCCTCGACCGGGATCAGCGCAAGAACCTCATCCACGAAGGCCTGCCGAGCAGGACGGCGTGCCGCGTCCGCCATCTCCACGCCGACGAGCAACTCGGCCACGGTGATCGCGGCGATCGCCACATCATCGGCATCCCCGATCACCGCGTCCACGGAAGCCTTGCCTCGCTCGGCGGCGATGAGCACACCGGTGTCCAGGATCAGGCGTCGGGCCACGTGCTTCTCATCTCGTCGTCGACCGCCTCCCGGGCCGCCGCGACATCGGCCTCGAAATCGGCGTCCAGCCTTCCCGCGCTTCTCGACAGGAAGGCCTTGACCATGCGCCCGGGCGCCGTCGGCGCGGGGCCGATCACCGCGATCTGCTTGCCTCCACGGGTAACCACGATCGTCTCACCTCGCTCCGCCTCGTCCAGAACCGCCGCAAAGCTCCGAGATGCCTCAGTGGCAGTCATCACCTTCATGAAATCAGATTATCTGATGATGACTTACCGCTGTGAGCAGGCGAAGATAAAGACATTCAGTGACCGGCCAGACCGGCGGCCGAAACCGCCGATCCAAGACCGGCTACCAGGACCAGGAGAACGTCGTCCGGCTCCGCCTGATCCCCGGCCTGGGCAAGCGGCGGCCGGACAAGCCCAACGCCCAGGACATCCGGCGAGGGACCCCGACGGGGCCGACAACCTCCGGCGGAGTCGGGAAGCGATCCACCGGGCCGCGGCGACATGCGTTTTCACGACCTTCGACACACCTGCGCCACGCCGCCGCTCAACCTCGACGTACCACCCCGGGTCGTCGATCACAGCGACATCGAAGCGACGATGACGATCCACACCCACGTCTCCCCCGACGACAAGCACCATGCCCTCGGCAAGCTCGGTGATGGCCTGAGGTGATCCGGCAGCGCACAGTTTCGTAGGCCATCGTCCCGACACCGGTGACGATGGCCTACGTGTTCCTGTGGCTATACGCCCAAAGCATCCGCTTGTCCGGCCTGGTGAATCACGTGCTTGATCTGGTTGTGCGGTTCGCCGGCAGCGGTCGGCTCGGTCCGTTGCACTGCGGGATGACATCGCAGGATGTCGAAGAACTGATCGGGCCTTTTCACGACCGAATCATGACTCCAAGCCCCGGCGCCGACGACCCCGACCGTACTTCTGGGACGACCTGGAAGTCGTGATCTGCCACGGGTTGGTTGTGAGCGTGGGACTGCCTCTCTGCCGAAAGACGGTCACGCCGCGACCCGGAAACGCAGTTGCCGGCACCGCTCCCGCCTGGCCGCGGACAGTCCCCGCTCCTGTCGGAGCACCTCATCCTTCAAGGCTGTCACCTGGACAACCGGTCGCTGCCAAGTACCCGTCCTCAGGCCACGCCCGCATTTCTTGATCAGTACAGCAACACCTACGCCGCCCGCCCTCAGCACCCATCGGTGGCACGGCCAGGCTTCATGCCGGCCATTTCGGTCTGCCGATCGTCATGGTTTGTGCGTCTGGCGGGCGACGACTTGATGGGGTAGCCGTGAGCCCCCGTCATCAGCCCTTGCTATTCGTCAGGCAGCAGGTACCGCCAGGAGAGCACGAAGAGTGCCCCCGAACTGGTCTTGAAGAGCGACCGATCGTACTCCTTCCCAGCAGGCACCGCCTTGGTGATCGCACTCACCGCCGCCCCCTCGATGTCCTTCTGCCAAATCGGGTCCACCGTGCCCGAAGGCTCCGGGACCCCTGCGGGCCACGGCGCCGGCTTGCCCTCCGCCGAGGCGACCCCTTCGACAACCATACGGACGCGGGTGGCGACGTAGTCGGTGCCCGCGGTGGCAGCCCGGGTCGCCAAGCCGTCCATCAGCTTCTTCGCCTCCGAGAGCTCCTTCGGGTAGAAGTCCGCGACCTGGTCCAGAGCCGGGACCCGGACCTCCAGCATCTTTCCGTCCTTCCCCCGTACCCCGAAGACGGTGGCCGGCACGTCCGTCACCGTCGGCGCGCCCGGCTTGGGCTCCGCGGTCGGCGGTTGCCCGGTCAGGTACGTCTCCATCGACGCGACCGTCTCGTCCGTCTCGGCATCGGTGAGCTTCAGCTGCTTGCTCGCGTCAACGACCACCAGGCCGTCGCTGTACAGCACCACCCTCGGCGGACGCAGCACGTTCATGGTCGGGGTCACGAACCCGCCTTCGGCACCCCACAATGCAACCCGCTTCGCCGGCCCGTCGTCAGCCGAGGTCGCCGACATATCCGATTCCGCTCCTCCGCAGGCCGCAGTCAGGGACAACAGCGCCACGAGCAGGGTCATTCGTAATCTCATGCCCCACAAACGTACGCTTCCTTCAGGTGGTTCAGCCGGTGTCGTTCAAGGTCAGACGGATCCACCCGCAAGGGCAATCGCCGACTCGGCGAGATCGTCGCGACCGCCTCCCACTCCAGCGCCTTCCTGGTCGAGCACTACTAGTACTTCGTTAGGTTGATTTGATCTTCGGTGGTGGGTTCGGCATGCTGCCCGCGTGAACTTGGGGGAAATCG
>NZ_BAAAVI010000053.1:0-59473 GCF_039534445.1 Streptosporangium fragile
ACAACGTCACGATCGGCGGCCGCTACTACGGCTCGGTCTTCGGCGCCAGCATCCCGGGTCCGATCTGGAAGGACACCATGCTGGTGGCGCTGCGGAACGTCGAGCCGACGCCGTTCACCCCGATCGACTCGGCGCGGTTCGGCGGTTGCGACCAGAGCTGCCAGCCCACGCCGTCGCCCTCGGCTGACGACGCCACCCAGGACGACGGTCCCGGCAACGGTCCCGGTGACGGTGACGATCCCGGCCGTGACAACGGTTCCGGTGACGGCGACGGTTCCGACGGTGGCGACAACGAACGCCCGAGCATTCCCCTGGACCAGGGCGGCGAGTGACGCGGCGCCGGCTGTATCGCCCGTTGAGGTAGGGGACGCGGCCGGCGGGTGATCGGCTGTTCGGGGCGGTGTGCCCGCGGTGACGACGGGGGTCTCTCCCGTGCTACCGGAGGAACCGGAAGAAGTCGCGCTTCCAGGAGTCCCTGTCGCGGTCCCGGTGCAGCCTCCGGCGGTCCAACGGCCCTCTTTCGTCGTCCAGCAGATCTCTCCGGTGCAGGCTCCGGTGGAATTCCGCGTAACACCGTTCGCGGTTCTTCTTTTTCCCCATCTTCCAGCACGGTCCGGCGGAGGACGCGTCAGCCGTCGTGACATGCCGCGTGATGCCGGGGGCCGCCCCCGCGGACCCGGGAACGGCCGTGGCAGGGGAAGCCGGTGCGGGGCCGATGACCAGGACTGTCAGGAGCGCCGGGCCGAGCAACATGACACGTCGCTTTCCCATCGTCGTCGCTCCTTCCGGCCGGGACCACCAAAGGTGATCGTTCAATGGGCGGGCCGAGGAAATGCCGGATCGAGTCTGGCCAAGATACATCCTTTTCTGGGTGTTATGAGGTATTTGTCGCGATCATTGCCTGACCATGAGCTGATTTATCGGGAACGCTTGGATTTCACTGCCGACCGGCCGCACGCCGGCGCTCGCAGCGGCACCGCTCCCTGAGGCGGTGCCGCTGCGGACTCTCCGGTGCCGCTGCGGACTCTCCGGCGTCGCCGCGGATTCTTCGGCGCCGGTCCCGGTTGCCCGCCGTGCGCGGCCGGTGAGGACGTTCCACGGCACGGCGGGGACGGTCAGCTCTCGGCGAGCTCCTCGTCGACCGCGGCCGCGGCGCCGCTGAACTGGGCGGAGTACAGCCGGTGGTAAGCACCCCGGGCGGTGAGCAGCTGCTCGTGGGTGCCCTGCTCGACGATGCGCCCCGCGTCCATGACCAGGATGAGGTCCGCGTCGCGGATGGTGGACAGCCGGTGGGCGATGACGAAACTGGTGCGGTCCGAGCGCAGCGCGGCCATCGCGTGCTGCACCAGGACCTCGGTCCGGGTGTCGACCGAGCTGGTGGCCTCGTCGAGGATGAGGAGGGACGGGTCGGCGATGAACGCGCGGGCGATGGTCAGCAGCTGCTTCTCGCCGGCGCTGAGGTTGCCCCCCTCCTCGTCGACCACGGTGTCGTAGCCGTCGGGCAGCGTGCGGATGAACCGGTCGGCGAACGCGGCCCGCGCGGCGGCGTGGATCTGCTCCTCGGTGGCCTCCGGGTTGCCGTAGGCGATGTTCTCCCGGATGGTGCCGCCGAACAGCCAGGTGTCCTGGAGCACCATGCCGACGCGCGAGCGCAGGTCCTGCCGGCGCATCGCGGTGACGTCGACGCCGTCGAGGGTGATCCGGCCGGCGTCCAGCTCGTAGAAGCGCATGATCAGGTTGACCAGGGTGGTCTTCCCCGCGCCGGTCGGGCCGACGATCGCGATCGTGTGCCCGGGCTCGGCCACCAGGGAAAGGTCCTCGATGAGGGGCTGGTCCGGGGTGTAGCGGAAGGACACGTGCTCGAACTCGACCCGGCCCCGCCGGGCGGTGGGCGGCACCGGGTCGGCCGGGTCCGGCTCCTGCTCCTCGGCGTCCAGCAGCTCGAAGACCCGCTCGGCCGAGGCCACCCCCGACTGCAGCAGGTTGGCCATCGAGGCGACCTGGGTGAGGGGCTGGGTGAACTGCCGTGAGTACTGGATGAAGGCCTGGACGTCGCCCAGGCTCATCGACCCGCCGGCGACCCGCAGGCCCCCGACGACGGCGATGGCGACGTAGTTCAGGTTCCCGATGAACATCATCAGCGGCATGATGATCCCGGAGATGAACTGGGCGCCGAAGCTCGCCGCGAACAGGTCCTCGTTCCTGGCCCGGAACACCTCCTCGACCTCGGGCCGGCGGCCGAACACCTTCACCAGCTCATGGCCGGTGAACGCCTCCTCGATGTGGGCGTTCAGGCTGCCGGTGTGGGCCCACTGCGCGACGAACAGCTTCTGCGAGCGTTTCGCGACCTGCCCGGTGACGACCATCGAGAGCGGGATCGTCACCAGGGCGATCAGCGCGAGCAGCGGCGAGATCGCGAACATCATGCCGAGCACGCCGAGCACGGTCAGCAGCGAGGTCAGCAGCTGGCTCATCGTCTGCTGCAGGGTCTGGGACACGTTGTCGATGTCGTTGGTGACCCGGCTGAGCAGCTCACCGCGTGGCTGACCGTCGAAGAACCGCAGGGGGAGCCGGTGCATCTTGTCCTCGACGTCCGCCCGCAGCCGGAACACGGTGCGCTGCACCACGTCGTTGAGCAGGTACCCCTGTAACCAGGCGAAGACCGACGCCGCGACGTAGAGCGCCAGGGCCCACGCGAGGACCGTGGCCAGCGCGGCGACGTCGATCCCCTGACCCGGTACGACGTCCATCCGCGCGAGCAGGGCGGCGAAGTCGTCCTCACCCGACGCGCGGGCGGCCTCGATCGCCTGCTCCGCGGTGGTCCCGGCGGGCAGCCGCATGCCGATCACACCGGCGAAGATCAGGTCGGTCGCGTGGCCGAGGATCTTCGGTCCCACGACGGAGAACGCCACGCTGACGACCGCGAGCCCGATCACGGTCAGCAGCCTCGGCCGGTCGGGCGCCAGCCGCCGCGTCAGCCGCCGCAGGGACGGCCCGAAGGTCATCGACTTCTCCGCGGGCATTCCGGCTCCCCCGAAGGGGCCTCGCCCGAAGCCGCCGCCTCCCGCGGGAGGGCGGGGGCGCGTGGTCGTCATCGGCCGGTCGCTCATGCCGCACTCTCCACGGCTCGCTGGGACTCGACGATCTCGGCGTACGTCGGGCAGGAATCCAGCAGTTCGTCGTGGGTTCCGCTGCCGACGACAACGCCGCCGTCGAGGACGATGATCTGGTCGGCGTCGGCGACCGTGGAGACCCGCTGGCCGACGATGACGACGGCGGCCTCGGCGGTGTACGGGCGCAGCGCGGCGCGCAGCCGGGCGTCGGTGGCCGTGTCGAGGGCCGAGAACGCGTCGTCGAACAGGTAGATCTCCGGCTTGCTGACCAGCGCGCGGGCGATGCAGAGCCGCTGCCGCTGCCCGCCGGACACGTTCGTGCCGCCCTGCGCGATCGGCGCGTCGAGACCGCCGGGCATCGCCTCGACGAAGTCGCGGGCCTGGGCGACCTCCAGCGCCTCCCACAGCTCCTCGTCGTCCGCGTCCGGGTTGCCGTACCGCAGGTTGCTCGCGACCGTGCCGCTGAACAGGTACGGCTTCTGCGGCACCAGGCCGACCCGCGTCCACAGCAGCCGGGGGTCGAGGTCGCGGACGTCGACCCCGTCGACCGAGACCGTGCCGGAGGTGGCGTCGAACAGCCGGGGCACCAGGGAGAGCAGCGTCGTCTTGCCCGCGCCGGTGCTGCCGATGACGGCGAGGGTGCGTCCCGCGGTGACGCGGAAGGAGACGCCGGACAGCACCGGCTCGGCCGCCCCCGGGTAGCGGAACCCGACGTCGCGCAGCTCCAGTTCGGCCCGGCCGCGCACCTCCCGTACGGGGTCGCCGGGCGGGGTCACCGACGACTCGGTCTCCAGCACCTCGCCGATCCGCTCGGCGCAGACCGCGGCGCGCGGGACCATCATCGCGATGAAGGCGGCCATCATCATCGAGGTCAGGATCTGCATCAGGTACATGAGGAACGCGGTGAGGGCGCCGATCTGCATCTCACCGCTGTCCACCCGGGCGGCGCCGAACCAGAGCACGGCGACGCTGGAGGCGTTGAGGATCAGCATCACCACGGGGAAGATGAGCGCGGTCAGCCGCCCGACGCGCAACGCGGTCTCCGTCAGGGCGTCGTTGGCCGCGGCGAACCGGCGCGTCTCCTCGCGCTCCCGGACGAACGCGCGGACCACACGGATGCCGGAGAGCTGCTCCCGCAACACCTGGTTGACCGCGTCGATGCGGGTCTGCATCTCGCGGAACAGGGGGATCGTGCGGATGCTGATCAGGCCGATCGAGAGCAGCAGCGCCGGGACGCACACCAGCATGAGCCAGGACAGGCCGACATCCTGCCGCAGCGCCATGACGACGCCGCCGACGCCCGTGATCGGCGCGGCGACCAGCATCGTGCAGGTCGTCACCACGAGTATCTGGACCTGCTGCACGTCGTTGGTGCTGCGAGTGATCAACGACGGCGCGCCGAACCGGGAGACCTCGCGGGTGGAGAACTCGCCCACCCGGTGGAAGACGGCGGCCCGGACGTCCCGTCCGAACCCCGCCGCCGCGAGGGCTCCGTAGCGGACCGCCGCGATCGAGCAGGCGATCTGCAGCAGGGAGACGGCCAGCATCCAGCCCCCGGCGGACAGGATGTAGCCGGTGTCGCCGGTGGCGATGCCCCGGTCGATGATGTCGGCGTTCAGGCTGGGCAGATACAGCAGGGCCATGGTGCCCACCAGCTGCAGCGCCACCACGGCGGCCAGCGCCGGGGAGTAGGGGCGCAGGTAGGCGCGGAGCAGCCGGCTCAGCATGGGCCCTCCCCGGGCGAGACGCCGGAGCGGGATTCTCGGGGGCCGGTGTCCGGGAACGGGGGAGTGGCGCGCCGGGAGGAGGCCCGCCGGGACATCGAGAGCATGCCGGTCACTCTAGATAAGCGGGGGAGCGGCTTCACATGCTTATCCGCGCCTTCGCTGTCGTCGTGCCTCGCGGTCACCTGCCTTCGTTGTCGTCGTGCCTCGCGGTCACCTGCCTTCGCTGTCGTCGTGCCTCGCGGTCATCCGCCCTCGTCACCCGCCTCACGGTCATCCGCCCCGCGGCCACCGCGCACCTGTTGTTTGTCGCGGAGGCCTCGGGGTTCCGCAAACGGCTTCGGTCTCCTACAAATGTAGGAAAAGCGCGCCCGAAGCCCCGTCGTTCACCTGATGCGCGGACAGGCGACCTCGATTTACCGTCATCTGGCAGACAACCTGACAAATCCGACAGTCGTCTGCCTGTCGACCAGGAGTCATCTGATGCCCCGTGCCCTCGCACCCCGGTCCTGGGTGCCCGCCGTCACCGAGGAACGCGTCCAGTCCGTCATGAAGGTCGTGGCCGACCAGCCCGTGGCCTCGGTGCAGAACGAGATCGAACGACTGGCGGCCGAGAACCGTCGCATCCACGACGTCGAGTCGGTCAACCTCAATCCCGCGACGAACGTCATGAACCCCCGCGCGGAGGCGCTGCTCTCGGCCGGCCTGGGGTCGCGCCCGTCGCTGGGGTACGCGGGAGAGAAGTACGAGACAGGGCTGGAGGCGATCGAGCAGATCGAGATCATCGCCGCCGAGCTGGCCGCGGAGGTCTTCGGGGCGGCCCACGCCGAGGTGCGCGTGGGCTCCGGGGCGCTCGCCAACCTCTACGCGTTCATGGCGGTCTGCGAGCCCGGTGACACGATCATCGCCCCGCCGGCGAGTATCGGCGGGCACGTCACCCACCACGCGCCGGGCGCGGCCGGGCTGTACGGGCTGAACGTCGTCCCGGCGCCGGTGGCGGCGGACGGCTACACGGTCGACGTCGGCGCGCTGCGGGCGCTGGCCGAGGAGGTGCGGCCGACCCTGATCACCATCGGCGGGAGCCTCAACCTGTTCCCCCATCCCGTCGCGCCGATCCGGGAGATCGCCGACGCGGTCGGTGCCCGCGTGCTCTTCGACGCCGCGCACCTGTGCGGCATGATCGCCGGGCGGACCTGGCCGCAGCCGCTCGACGAGGGCGCGCACCTGATGACCATGAGCACGTACAAGAGCCTGGGCGGTCCCGCGGGCGGGCTCATCGTCACCGACGACGCCGAGCTGGCCGAGTGCCTGGACGCGATCGCCTACCCGGGGCTGACCGCCAACTTCGACGCGGGCAAGACCGCGGCGCTCGCCATGACCATGCTCGACTGGAAGGCCGCCGGGCAGGCCTACGCGCGGGAGATGGTCGCGACCGCGCGACGGCTCGCCGCCGAGCTGCTCGACCTCGGGGTCCCGGTCTTCGCCGCCGACCGCGGGTGCACCCGGTCCCACCAGTTCGCGGTCCTGGCCCACCGCTACGGCGGCGGCCAGCGGGCCGCGCGGCGGCTGCGCGAGGCGAACCTGCTCTCCTGCGGCATCGGCCTGCCCGTGGAGGCGGTCGACGGCGACGTGAACGGCCTGCGCATCGGCACACCGGAGATCGTCCGGCTCGGCATGACCGAGGCGGACATGCCCGTCCTGGCCTCGTTCGTCGCCCGGGGGCTGGACGGGAGCGTCGATCCGGCCACCGTCGCGCCGGAGGTCACCGAGTGGCGCCGCGGTTTCTCCGGCGTGCACTTCACCGCCGACAATCCCTCCTGATCACGCCGGCGGCCTCTCCGGCCACGTCCACGGCGGTCGCGTACCGGGGCGCCCACCGCGGCCGTACCGCGTGACCAGGGCGGAGGGCCGCCCGGGAGGTTGTTAGCGGAGCGGGAGCCGGGGTATGGCCGCGGTGCGCCCACCGTCGCGTGCCGACGCGCGGGAGCCCGCGGGGAACCGGCGGGGTCTCGCGGACGACGTGTGGAAGGTGCGGGCGGGCCCGGCCCGGGGCTCGCGGCCGGGCGCGCCGGGTAGCCGAGGGAGCAGCCGGGAAGCCGAGAGGACAAGGGGAGCGCGATGGCCCACGAGTCGGATCTGATCCTCGACCTGGTGTGGCAGGAGTTCCACGAGGTCGTGAACATGACGTCGGAGGAGCTGCGGGCGTTCCTGCTGGCGTCGGCGGCCGCGGACGGGGCCGGCGACCGGGACCCCGAGTCGGCCATGCCGGAGCTCGGCCGCCAGGTGCTCCAGGTTCTCGGCAAGCGCAAGACCGACCTGACCGCTGACGACGTCGACGCGATGCGGCGGGCCGTGGACCGCGTCGAGGACACGCTGGCCGACGGCGCGCTCGACGCCGATGACGACGACCGGCGGCGGGCGCTGCTGGAGGTCGGGCACAACCCGCTCCGGCCGTCGCGCCCGGTGGCCGGATCCGGCTGAGCGGGGCCGCCGGCCCGATACGGCCCATTACAGACGATCACGATGCGGTCATCGCAGACAGGGGGGTTCCGATGGCGCTCATCGATCGGGAATGCGTCCGGAGGCTTCTGGAGTCACCCGACTCCGACGCCGTCCTGGTATTCGTCCGAGGTGACTGCGTGGTGCTGCCGGCGGGGCAACTCGACGAGCAGCACCGGCGGCTGGTCATCGCGGACCGCCGTGACCTGGTCCGTTTCACCGGGGACACGGTCACCGAGGAGCAGCTGGACATGCTGGCCGACCGGCTGGAGAACGTGGCGCTGGACCTGGGAGCCTGAAAGGGCTCCGGCGCGTGGCCCGACCGCCCGCCCCCGGATCCTTCCCCGCGGGCTCCCGCGATCCCCGTATGCGATCAGAAGGCGACAGCGGGTACGTTGAAGAAGTCCATCGTCGACCTCAGGGTGGTCACCGTGCCGAACCGCTCGCAGACGGGCCCCTGTGAATCTCCTTCCGCCGGAGGCGCCGTCCCCGGGAGGCCCGGCAGGGGCAGCCTGCGGATCGCCCCGCTCATGACGCCCGCGGGTCTGAAGGTGAGCGGCGAGGTCGACCGCACCACCAGGGGCATCTGGCAGGAGGCGCTGGGCGGGCTGGTCACCGGGGGCGGTGACCTGCACCTCGACCTGTCGGAGCTGACGTTCATCGATGTCCGGGGGGCATGGTTGCTGACCCAGGCCGCGCGAGACCTGCCCTCCGGCAACCGGATGTTCCTGCACCGCTCGCCGTACTGCCTGAGATCCGTCCTCACCTTGATCGGTTCGGATCCGTCCCCGATCGAAGTGGAGATCCGATGAGCGCCACGACCTCCGGCACGGAGCCGTTCGCCCATCCGGCGCTGTTCTACCAGGGGGCCCGGCAGTATCTCGACGGTGTCATACCGTTCGTCCGTGACGGCCTGGCCGCGGGCGAGCCGGTCGCGGTGGCCGTGCCCGGCCGGAACCTGAAGCTGATCCGGGCGGAGCTGGGCGAGATGGCCGCCGGGGTGCGGTTCTTCGACATGGAGGAGGCCGGTCGCAACCCGGGGCGCATCCTCCCGGCCGTCCTGTGGGCGTTCGCCGACCTCCACCCCGGCCGGCGGGTCCGCATCGTCGGCGAGCCGATCTGGCCCGAGCGGTCCGCGATCGAGTACACGGCGTGCCTGCACCACGAGGCGCTGATCAATCTCGCGTTCGCCGGCCGCGACGCCACCATCCTGTGCCCGTACGACGTCGGCGCGCTGGCCGCCGAGGTCGTCGAGCAGGCCAGGGCGACCCACCCCGTCGTCGTGGACGGCTCGGGGCCGCGCGCCAGCGCCGCCTACGCGCCCGAACGCATCATCCAGGAGTGCAACCGCCCGCTGTCCGACCCGCCGGACGCCGCCGTGCTCGCCTTCGACGGCGACCTGTACCTGGTGCGTGCCTTCGCCGCGCAGTACGCCGCCGAGGCCGGTCTCGCGGGGGAGCGGCTGGAGGACCTGCGGCTGATCGCCAGCGAGCTGGCCGCCAACAGCCTCGACTACGGCGGCGGCTCCGGGGTCCTGCGGATCTGGACGGAGGGCCGCCGCGTGGTCTTCGACGTCAGCGACGCCGGCCACATCGCCGACCCCCTGGCGGGGCGACGGCCGGTCGACCCCCGGCAACGTGGCTCCCGGGGGCTGCTCGTGACCAACCTCCTGGCCGATCTCGTCCGGATCCACACCGGTGAGGACGGCACCACCGTCCGGGCGTATTTCGACGTCCCATAGGATGACCGCGCCCGTGCCCCCGTTCCGGGACAGCGTCCGTGTCCCGGCCCGTGCCGGCGCTCTCGTCCGCGAGGGTGGCGGGGGAGGGACGCGACCGTGACGCCGGGAGATCACCGTGGCCGGCCCTCCCCCGGCCGGCCCGACCCTTTGGAGAAAGCCGCCTTGGCAGTGTCGCTTCCCGAAGAGCACCACGCTGACCGCGAAGGACCCGGACCCGGGCCGGCGGCGGGCGATACGGCGCCCGGCGCCCCGGAGATCCGCGACCCCTCGGATGAGCGGCCCGTGAGGCTCCTGCCGCCGTCGGACCCCTCCCCGGACGGCCCCGGGGCCTCCTCCCCGGGCGCCTGCGGAGGGTCGCTCCAGGGCGCCCCGGAGGCGCCTTTCCCCGCCTCCACCGCGGACGTGCGGGCGCTGCTCGACGTGATGCCGGGTGCGGCGAGCTGGTCCGTGCCGGTCCGGGACGAGACGGGGGCCGTCGTCGACTTCCTCGTCGAGGCCGCGAGCGCGGGCGCCGTCGACGTCCACGGCCTGCGGGGCGGCGAACTCGTCGGCGTGCGCGGCTTGGAACGTTACCCGTCGGTGCTGGGCACCCCGCTCTGGGAGGCGTACCTGCGGGTCATGGAGACCGGCGAGCCGGAGCAGATCGATCGGTACGAGCACGTCGAGGCCGCCGGTGACGTGCCGTACCGCTCGACGTTCACCGTGCGGGTCGCCCGCGTCGCCGGCGGCCTGCTCACCACCTGGATCCGTCACGACGGCGACCGGCAGCTCGCCGCCCGGCTGGAGCGCACCGAGCAACTGGGCAACCTGGGCTGGGGGCACTGGAACCTGCTGACCGGCGAGATCACCTGGTCGCCGCGGCTGTACACCATCCACGGGCGTGATCCGGCAGAGGGGCCGCTCACGCTGGAGGAGTACTTCACCATCGTCGAGCCCGAAGATCTGCCGGTCATGGAGCGGGCGATGGCCGCGCTGGCCGGCGGTGACGAGACCCAGGAGTTCGAGGTCAGGGTCCGGGTCGGTGCGGGCGTCCGGAACATCCGTATCTTCGCGGAGCCCGTCCGCGACGTGGCCGGCAGGCTTCTGGAGATCCACGGGATCATGCAGGACGTCACCGACTGGCGCCGGGCGGCCGACGAGCTCGCCAGCGTCAGCCGCAGGCTGGCGGAGGAGAGCCAGCTCTCGATGCGCCTGCAGAACATCATCATGCCGGCCGAGGACGAGCCCCGGACCCTGCCGGGGCTGCGGGTGACCGGCCGGTACGCACCCGCCGAGCGGGAGGCGTTCCTGGGCGGCGACTGGTACCAGGTGATCGAGCTGGACGACGGCGACGTGCTGCTCGCCGTGGGGGACGTGGCCGGGCACGGGCTGGCCGCCGCCTCCGCCATGGCGAAGCTGCGCCACGCCATCACCGGCCTGGCCTTCGCCCGCCACGATCCGGCCCAGATCCTCACCGTGCTGAACCGCCTGCTCTGCAAGCTCCGGCCCGACGTGCTGGCGACCGCGCTCGTGGCCCGCTACAGCCCCGCCGACCGCACGCTCCGCTGGACCCACGCGGGCCACCCCCCGATGCTGCTGGCCCGGGGCGCCCACGTGGAACGCCTGCTCCATCCGGGCGTCCTGCTCGGCGTCTTCCCCGACGCCGCCTACACCTGCGCCGCCGTGCGGCTCCGGCCCGACGACGTGCTGGTCATGTTCACCGACGGCCTGATCGAGAAGCGCGGCCGGGACCTGTACGAGGGCCTCGACCTGATGAGCGAGACCCTGGCCCGGGTGCTGCGCGCGGCGGCCCCCGAGGACCGGCTGCGGACGGTGATGGACGCCATGGTGCCCGGCAGCGCCACCGACGACACCTGCGTCCTCGTCACGCAGGTGACCGCACCCGCCCGGGGGAGCGGGGCGGCCGACGGCGATCAGTAGCCGCCGAACCAGCCCGGGACGTCGAGACGGAAGGCGTCGGCCGGGGTCACGGCGCGCAGATCGGCCTCCAGGGCGCGCAGGCGATCCTCGCCGAGGGTCTTCGCCCAGCCCGCCCGCAGGTCGTCGAAGATGCGCGCCGACCGGACCAGGCTGTCGACGCCCCGCCCGGTGAGACGCACGATCTTGCGCCGCGCGTCGCGGGGGTCGGAGCCGCGTTCGACGTAGCCCAGCCGCTCCAGGGCCTCGACGGTCTTCCCCGCCGCCTGTTTGGAGACCCCCAGCCGCCTGCCGAGCTCCACGGCGGTCGTCCCCTCGGGGCCGATCGCCTGCAGCACGAAGCCGTGCATCGGGCGCAGGTCGGGGTGGCCCTGGCGGGCGAGCTCCGCGTGGAGCTCATCGATGATGACCCGGAAGCCGAGGAAGAGCCGGAGCGGCAGTTCGAAACCGGGAGGGTCGGCCGCCATGATCCCCTTCCTGACCCGCCGTTCCGACAACTTTGTTGACGAGTTTAGGGGTTCCGGGGGCACCCGTCACCCGCGGTGAGCCCGGGCCCCGGAACGGCCGGGGCCCGGGTCCCGGCCGGTTTCAGGGCCCGGGACTCCGCGGTTCAGGCCCGTCCCGATGCCTTCTGGCTCCGCCGGGAGACCGAGTCGATGACCACCGCGGCCAGCAGCACCGCGCCCGTGACCATGAACTGCACCGAGTTGCTCACGCCCTCCAGCGCCATCCCGGACGCGATGGACTGGATGACCAGCATGCCCAGGAGCGCCGAGAAGGCGGTGCCCCGGCCGCCGAACAGGCTCGTGCCGCCGATGACGGCCGCGGCGATCGCCATCAGCAGCACGTTGCTCTGGCCGGTCGCCTGGCTGGCCGACGCGATGCGGGAGGCGGCGAAGACGCCGCCCACCGCGGCCATCGCACCGGAGATCATGAACACCGTGATCCGGATCATGGCGACGTTGACGCCCGCCCGGCGGGCCGCCTCGATGTTGCCGCCGACGGCGAAGATGCTGCGCCCGTAGCGGGTGCGGCGCTGCACGAAGTCGGCGATGACGACCACCGCGAGGAAGATCAGCAGCGCCAGCGGGAGGCCCTTGTACTTGTTGAGGATGAACGCCGCCCCGAAGGCGACGATCCCCAGCACCGCCGTGCGGAACAGGATGTCACCCATCGTCCGCGTCGGGATGCCCGCGGCGCGGCGGCGGCTGTTGCCCACGTACGAGACGGCGAAGAAGCCGATCGTCGCGAGGGCGGCGAGGCCGTAGGCGGCGATGACCTGGCTGAAGTAGGTGCTGGTGAGGCGGGCGACCATGCCGGTGTCCGGCAGGTTGATCGTGCCGTTCGGGCCCAGGATCAGCAGCTGGAGACCGGTCCAGGCCAGCAGGCCGGCCAGTGTGACCACGAACGACGGCACGCCGATCAGGGCGAAGAACGAGCCGTGGAGCAGGCCCAGCACGGCGCCGGCGACCACGGCCACCACGATGGCCGTCACCGGGTTCCAGCCGTTGTTGACGTACAGCACGGCCAGCAGCGCGGCGCAGGCCCCGCTGACCGCACCGGCGGACAGGTCGATCTCGCCGAGCAGCAGGACGAAGACGATGCCGACCGAGATGAGGCCGGTCGCCACGATGTCGATGCTGAGGTTGGACAGGTTCTGCGGCGACAGGAACTGGCTGTTCAGGCTCTGGAAGATGATCCAGATGACGATCAGGCCGACGACCACGGGAAGCGAGCCGAGCTCGCCGCCCTTGACCCGGCGCTTGAACTCCTGGAGGTAACCGGCGAACCCCTGCTCCCGGACGAGGAGCCGGGGGTCGATCTGCGCCTGCGCGGCCGGTCCCGCCGGGGCGGCCGGCTCCAGCGGGCTCACCGTGCCCGTCGCCCCGCCCGGACCCGCCGGTCCCCGGGTCGCGCGGTGTGCTCCCTGGGAGCGGCGCGGCGGGATGTTCTCACTCATCGACGGCCTCCGGTACCTGCTCGGCGCGGGCGCGCCGCCGTGTCACCGCGTTGTCGGTCGCCCCGGTGATCGCGGCGATGATCTCTTCCTGAGAGGTCTTCTTGGCGTCGAAGACCCCGTTGTTGCGGCCCAGGCGCAACACGGCGACGCGGTCGGCGACCGCCTTCACGTCGACCATGTTGTGGGTGATCAGGATCACCGCGTGCCCCTGGGCGCGGAGCCGCTCCACCAGGTCGAGGACCTGCGCGGTCTGCTCGACACCCAGCGCGGCGGTCGGCTCGTCGAGGATCACGACCTGCGGCTCGCCCAGCAGCGACCGGGAGATCGCCACGGTCTGGCGCTGGCCTCCGGAGAGCGACGCCACCGGGATGCGGACGCTGGGGATCTTGATCGACAGCGTGTGGAGCAGGTCGCGGGAGCGTTTCTCCATCCCGACCTCGTCCAGGATCCCGAAGTGCCGCATCTCGCGGCCGAGGAACAGGTTGCCGACCACGTCCAGGTTGTCGCAGAGCGCCAGGTCCTGGTAGACGGTCGCGATGCCGAGCGCCTGCGCGGCGCCGGGGCTGTGGATCGTGACCGGTCTGCCCGCCCAGCGGATCTCGCCGGAGTCGGCGGGCCCCACGCCCGCGATCACTTTGATGAGCGTCGACTTACCGGCACCGTTGTCGCCCACCAGGGCGACCACCTCGCACTCGCGGACCTCCAGGTCGACGTCCGTCAGAGCCTGCACGGCTCCGAAACGCTTGGAGATGCCCTCCATTTCGAGTATCGCTCCGGCCACGGTAATCCCCTCCCCGACCGTGTTCCCGCTGTTCCCGCTCTTCCCATCAGGAGAGACCGGCGCTCTGGCAGGCCGCCTGGACGTCCGGGGTGCAGATCTCCTCGACCTTCCAGAAGCCGTCCTTGACCACGGTGTCCTTGATGTTGTCCTTGGTGACGACGATCGGCTGGATGATCTGCGCGGGGATCGAGGACGACGTCCCGTTGTCGACCGTGCCGGTGCCGTTGACCTGCTTGCCCATGCCGATGTCGACGGCCATCCTGGCGACGTTCTCCGCCTCCGGCTTGATCGGCTTATAGATGGTCATCGTCTGGGTGCCCAGCAGGATGCGCTGGATGGCCGCCAGTTCGGCGTCCTGACCGGTCAGCGGCGTGCCCTTCTTGACTCCCGCGTTCTGCATGGCGCGGGCGATGCCGCCGGCCATGCCGTCGTTGGCCGAGTAGACCCCGATGACCTTGTCCGCGCCGAGCGCGGTGAAGGCGCCGGTCGCCTCGGTGTTGGCCTGGTCCGGGCTCCAGTCCGGGGTGTCGTACTCCTTGCCGATGGTCACCTGGCCGTCGAGGACCGAGTGGGCGCCTTTCTTGAAGTCGCCCGCGTTCGGGTCGGTCGGCGAGCCGTTGATCATCACGATCGGCCCCCGCTTGGGGTCGCCCCCCGCCTTGATCGCGTTCAGCAGCGCCTCGCCCTGCATCTTGCCGACCTGGAAGTTGTCGAAGGAGGTGTAGGCGTCGATCGGGCCGCCGGCCAGGCGGTCATAGGCGATCACCTTCGCGCCCTGCTGCTTGGCCTTGGAGACCGACGAGGCGATCGCCTTGGCGTCCACCGCGTCCAGGATGAGCACCTTGACGTTGTTGGTGAGCATCGAGTCGACCTGCTGCTGCTGCTGGTTGGGATCCTGGTTGGCGTTGTTGTAGACGACCTCGCACTTGGGGCAGAGCTTGGTGATGTTCTGCTCGATGTAGGGACGGTCGAACTTCTCGTAGCGGGCCGTCTTCGCCTCCGGCAGCAGCAGGCCGATCTTGAACCCCTCGGCGACGTTCCCGGTCGCGCCGCCCGTCGCGGCGGGGGACGCGGGACCGCCCGCCTGTTCGGCGGTCCCGCAGGCCGCCAGTCCGAGTGTCATGCTGAGCACGACGCCGCTCGCCATCCAGCGAACCACCGGTGTATTCACCACGAACCCCCCGAGATCCCCACCGAACCCGGTACATGACCCCAAAAATCGGTCATCCAGTCCTATTAGCGTCAGCAGTACCCAAAGCTGGATAACGCGATGCCCGACCGGCGATGATCTTGGTAAGGACTTGGCGCAGCGCCCGATTCGCTGGGGTGTGCTTGAACATTCGAGGGAATCCGATGGCCGACCGCCCGGAGACGACCCCGGGAGGGGCCGGCGGGCGGGCCCGAGGGGCTTCACCGCCGCGGCGCCCGCGGCCCCGGCGTCCTACCGGTCACGGCCGGACGCGGAGATCAGCGGCGGTTGAGGTAGACGCTCAGGCCGCCGAGTTCCTTGTTCGCGATGAACACCGCCGCGACGAAGAGGGCCTCCTCGGCGTGCGCGGTGCAGCCCCACGCCGAGTCGCCCCAGCCATCGGCGATCTTGAGTTCGGCCGGTTGGGTGCACTGCTGCCCGGCGGTGCCGAGCTGGCAGAGCGCGGGACGGTCGGCGGCCCGTTCCACGGCGGCGACCTCGCGCAGCCGGACGGCGAGCGCGGCGCTCGCCTCGGCGCGCTCGTCGGCCTCCTCGCGCAGCCGCCGCTCGGCGCGTACGGCGTGCAGGTTCGCCAGCCGCAGGTCCAGGTGGTGGGCGACCAGTGCGGCGAGCCGGGTCAGCACCGCCGTCTGGGTGTCGGTGACCTCCCGGGGCCGGCGGTCGATCACGCTGACGGTGCCCAGCCGGTGCCCTCCGGCGGTGACGATCGGGGCGGCGGCGTAGAACCGCAGCCCCAGCTCGCCGCGGACCAGCGGGTGGTCCAGCGTGCGCGGGTCGGTCGAGGCGTCGGTCACGACGTACGGGCCGTCCGCCAGCACCGCCGAGGCGCACAGTCCGGGCTCGGCGCCGACCTGGGTCACCCCGTCCAGCCCTTCGGCCGCGGCGAACCACACTCGGTCGGCGTCGACGATGCCGACCGTGGCGATGGGGGTGTCGAACACGACCATGGCCAGCCGGACGATCTCGTCGAAGGTCCCGTCCACGGGGGTGTCGAGGATCTCGTACCGGCGGACGGCCGCCAGCCGCGCGTCGTCCTCCCCGCGGGACTCGTCCGCGCCGCCGCGCCCGATCCCGTCCCGGGCCCCGGCCACGTCCGGCGTTTCCACCACGTCCGGTGTTTCGGAAACGGCGCCCTTCCCGGTTGCCGTTTCCGGTGTGGCCGTCGCTCCGGGCACGCTCGCGGCCGGAGCCGGTGCGCCGTCCACGGCGGCACGCGGGACGTCGGCCGAGGCCGACGCGAGTGGAGAGGCAGACACGTGGACCGCTTCCAGGCGAGACGAGAGGAACCGCAGGATGTGCCTGATTCTCTCCGAAACGGTGGTAGATCGTCGAGTCGCGTCCGCCGGATCGGCGTCCCGTCTTCCGCGGCGGTTCTCGATCTCCGTGGAAGCGCGGACGCGGCCGGGCCGCCGTTCCCGGCGTCGTCCCGGGCCGGGACCGTCCCGCACCTCCCCTTGGGGATCTTTACGGCGTTTCGAGAGGTATGTCCCGGGCATCGCACCCTCTGCGGCACGGAACGGGGGTATGCATGGCGCGTATGTCAGAGGCGTCCGCTCGCGGACGGCGCGGTGCCCGCGGCGGCGTGACCGGTGGCCGGGCGACGGCCGACGGCCGGGTCGCAACCGGTGAGCATTTCGCGGCGAACGAGCTTCCCCCCATGAACGAGCGCCTTCCGGTCGAGCGACCGGCGACGGCGGAGAACACGGGCGGGCTCCCGGTGGACGCCGGAGGCGCGGCCGGACGGCCCGCGGGAGCCCGAGACGGGGCCGGATGGCCCGCGGGAGCCCGAGACGGGGCCGGGCGGCCGTTGCCGGAGGCCAGGGGGCCGATCACCGCCTGGCTCTTCGACCGGCTGGCGCGCCCGCCGCACCGGTTCGACCCGCTCCAGCTCCGGTCCCCGCTCCCGGCGCGCTCCCCGGACGGAGCCCCCGGCCCGCTCGGCGACGAGGACCTCCAGCTCGCGCTGTTCGCCTGCTACGAGCTGCACTACCAGGGCTTCGACGGGGTCGACGACCGGTGGGAGTGGAACCCGTCCCTGCTGGAGGCGCGCGAGACCCTGGAGGCGCGGTTCGAGGACGGGCTCGCACGGGCCGTGCCGCGCCCGCCCGCCGTGCCGGCCGCGCGGATGCGCCGCGCCCTGGCCGAGCTGGTGGCCGCGGACGACGGCCCCAGCCTCTCGGCCTACCTGTGGCGGGAGGCGGATCTGGAGCAGTTCCGGGAGTTCGTCGTGCACCGGTCGATCTACCACCTCAAGGAGGCCGACCCGCACACCTGGGCGATCCCCCGGCTACGCGGCCCCGCCAAAGCGGCCCTGGTGGAGATCCAGGCGGACGAGTACGGCGGCGGGCGTGCCGAGCGGATGCACGCGGAGCTGTTCCGGGCCACCATGCGCGGACTGGGCCTGGACGATTCCTACGGCGCGTACCTCGACCGGGTGCCCGCGGTCACCCTGGCGATCTCGAACGCCATGTCGCTGTTCGGGCTCCACCGGCGCCGTCGCGGGGCGCTGCTGGGGCACCTCGCGGCGTTCGAGATGACCTCCTCGCTCCCCAACCGCAGATACGGTCAGGGCCTGCGCCGGCTGGGCGGGGACGAGGCGGCGTGCCGCTTCTACGACGAGCACGTGCAGGCCGACGCCGTTCACGAGCAGATCGCGGCCCACGACATGTGCGGCGGATTCGCGGCGGCCCATCCGGCGCTGGCCGGTGACGTGCTGTACGGCGCGGCCTGCGCGCTGGCCCTCGACCGGCTTTTCGCCGAGCACGTCCTGGCGTGCTGGCGGCGGGGTGCCACGTCGCTGCGGGAGACCGCGGCGGCGCCGGGCCCCGACCGGCGCGGAAGCATGACCGATACCGAGCGGTGGTGAGACGACCATGATGGACCTTGACTACGTGCTGCCGCTGCGCTGGGACGACGACGCGGCCCTGGACGACCTGACCGCCTACCTCCACCGGCTCTCCCGGAGGGTCCGCGTCGTCGTGGTCGACGGCTCACCGCCGGAGATCTTCGACCGGCACGCGAGGCTGTGGGGCGGATTCGTCCACCACGTACGCCCGGACCCGGGCCTGCGCTTCGCCAACGGCAAGGTGTCGGGGGTGCTCACCGGGATGCGCCTGGCCCGGGCCGAGCGGGTGGTCATCGCCGACGACGACGTCCGCTACGGCGAGACGGAACTGGCCAGGATCGGCGCGCTGCTGGAGGGGGCCGACCTGGTCCGGCCGCAGAACTACTTCGACCCGCTGCCCTGGCACGCCCGCTGGGACTCCGCCCGTACCCTCCTCAACCGCGGCTTCGGCGCCGACTACCCCGGCACGTTCGGGGTGCGGCGCTCGACCTTCCGGGAGATGGGCGGCTACGACGGCGACGTGCTGTTCGAGAACCTGGAGCTCATCCGCACGGTGCGCGCTCACGGCGGGCGCGAGTCCAGCCCCCTCGACCTGTACGTCCGCCGCCTCCCGCCGGACCCCGGCAGGTTCTGGTCCCAGCGCGTGCGCCAGGCCTACGACGACCTGGCCCAGCCCGCCCGGATGGCCGCCTTCCTCGGGATCCTGCCCGCCCTGGCCGTCGCGGTCCTGGGCCGGCGCCCCGGGGCCGTCGCGGCCGGCGCCGGGCTCGCGATCGGCCTGGCCGAGATCGGCCGCCGCCGGGCCGGGGGACGCCGGGTGTTCCCCTGGACGACCTCGCTGTTCGCGCCGGTGTGGGTCCTGGAGCGGGCGACCTGCAGCTGGCTCGCCCTGGCCGCCCGGCTCACCCGGGGCGGGGTCCCGTACGCCGGCCGCCGGCTGCGGACCGCGGCGCACTCGGTGCGCGACCTCAGGGCACGCCGTCCGGCCGCCGGGACGTCACAGCAGGGTGGGCGGGTGTCCGCCCGGGACGTGCGGGTGCCCGCTCAGGGCGCCCGGGACGAGAGAGTGCGCCGTCAGGCGGAGCGTTCGAGCCCGCCCGGCGCCCGGAAGCCCGTGACCTTGTGAGACCCGTCGCAGAACGGCCTGGTCGCGGACCGGCCGCAGCGGCACAGTGCCACGGTCGCCCTGCCCGGGTCGATGGCCTGCCCGTCCTGGGTGAGGAGCGCGAAGGAGCCCCGCAGCAGGAGCGGCCCGTCCTCGCAGGTCGTCACAGTAACCGGAATATCCTCTTTATCGGCCATTTGTGACAAATGCCCGTATAGGTGGAGGGGAAACGCGCCCCCGGACGGCCGAGCCGGCCGTGCTCCTTCGCCGCGGGTCCGCGTCAGCCGTGTTTGTTGTCCATGACCTGCCGGATCACGTCACGGGCCCGGTCCATGATCGCTACCGGTGTCCCGACCAGCAGGTTCTTCGTCGCCGACTCCGTCCCCGGGTGCGGGTGGGTGGGCGCCAGCGCCTCGGCCGCCTTCACCCCGGCCGCCATGGCGCGTCGCTCCGCCGCGCTCGTGTGGGCGCGGAGCTGGGTGAACTCGTAGCGCTCCTCCGACCTCGCGTGCGAGAGCACGGCCGCCCGCAGCAGTGCCAGGTTCGTCATGAACTGCGGATCCCCGGGGCCGGCCTTGTCCATCTGCATGAGCAGTTGTTTGGCCTCGTTCTCCTCGGCGAGCCGGTCGTCCACCACCGAGTCCCCGCCGTCCAGCTTGCGGCGGGCGTAGGGGTGCACGATCTCCTCCTCGGCCGTCTCGTGCACGGCCAGCATCCGCACCAGCCGCCGGAACGCCTCCGCCCGATCCGCGGCGGGCGCCTCCTCCACCTCGTCGAACAGGTCCCTGATCAATGCGTGCTGCCGGAGCAGCAGATCGACGACGTCGGTGTCGTCCATCAGCTCCGGCACGGTCTGGCGATCGCTCATGGGTCCTCCTCGGTCTCTTCCCGTCTCTGCGGTGCTACCCGCGCCTGCCGTTCGAAACCCGGGAGAGAATCGCACGAGAACCGTTCCGCGCTGCGCGGAAAATCACCGGTCCCCAGCTCGCCGGCCATTTTCCCGGGTCGCCCCTGATATGGCGTGCGCCGATTGTCGGGCGCGCCGAAAGTCTCTTCCGGCGACCGGCCCTCCACCCGGAGAAGAGCGACTGACCTGGGCGGATGCCGCCTGACCTGGCCTTCGGCGCCCGCGGGCCGCCGACCCGGAGGCGTGAAAATTTACCGGGCCGGACGAGTCCCAGCTCAGCACGGCAAAAAGCGGCCAAAGGGTAGATCTTTCCGATGGCTTTCTGATGATTCCGTGCGTGGAGTCGAGTACGGGGGGTAGCGGCGCCCCAACCGAAGATGCACGACCTCTGGAGGCATCGATGACTGAGTTTCCGAACGGGGTGGGGGAGCGCCCCGGGCAGGGTGGGCAGCCGCAGAGCACTGCCCAGCAGGCCAGATCCGCCGCCGGAGAGGTGGCGGAGACCGCCAAGGGGCAAACGCAGGCCGTGACCGGCGAGGCCAGGCAGCAGGCCCGCCAGGTGGTCGACCAGCTGCGCGACCGCGTGAGCGAGCAGACGCAGCAGCAGAGCCGGCGCGCCGCTCAGGGGATCCGCCAGTGGGCCGACGACCTGGCATCGATGAGTGAGGGCGGCAAGCCCGACTCGCCGGTGTCCGGGGTGGTGCAGCAGGTCGCCGACGGGGGACGGCGAGCCGCCGACTACCTGGAGCAGCATGGTCTCACCGGGGTGGTCGAGGAAGTCCAGAACTTCGCGCGCCGCCGTCCTGGAGCGTTCCTGGCCGGAGCCCTCGCCGCCGGTTTCCTCGTCGGCAGGCTCGCCAAGGCGTCGGGCGGCGCCACGTCCGGCTCCTCCACCGGGGGCACCGGCCCGTACGGCGGTACCACGCCGAGGATTCCCGCCCAGCCGCGGTCCGGCCTGTACGAGACGCCCACGACCGATCCGTACGGCACGCCGCCCGCGGAACCCTACGGGACCGATCCGTACGGCACGCCGCCCGCCGAGCCCTACGGGACCGGACCGTACGGCACGACGTACGGCACCCCGGCCGACCCGTACCGGACACCCGCCGAGACGTACCCGGAGCAGCCAGCCACGCCGCAGGAGCGGTACGGCGGGACCAGCGGTTCCTCGCCGAGGAATCCGGGCGGTGACCTCCGATGACCTACCCGAGCGCCAAACCACGGGAGCCGTCCCTGGGACAGCTCGTCGGCGAGATCGGGGAAGACCTGTCCAAGCTGATGCGCCAGGAGCTCCAGCTGGCCAAGGCGGAGGTCCGCGAGGAGGCGACCAAAGCCGGCAAGGCGGCCGGGCTGCTCGGCGGCGCGGGGTTCGCCGGATACATGGTCGCCCTGCTGGTGACGCTGGCCGTCATGTTCGGCCTGGGCAACGTCATGGACCTGGGCTGGGCCGCGCTCATCGTCGCCGCCGTCTGGGCGGTGATCGGAGCGGTGCTCTACGTCACCGGGCGCGCCCGGCTGCGCGAGGTGTCGCCCAAGCCGGAACGGACCGTCGAAACGCTGAAGGAGGATGCGCGATGGGCGCGGGACCTGAGGAAATAAGGGCTGAGATCAACGCCACCCGGGCCGAGCTGGCCGCGGACGTGGAGCGGCTCGCGGACCGGACGAGCCCGACGCGGATCGTGCGGCGCCGCACCGACAGGGTGCGCCGTGCGATGCACTCGGTCCGCGAGCGGGTGATGGGCACCCCGTCGTACGCCGCCCACCGGGTGGGTCAGCAGGCGTCACACGCCGCGGACACCGTCCGCCACGTCGCCGCGGACACCGCGGGCACCGTCCGCGACGTGGCCGCGGACACCGCGGGCACGGTCCGCGACGTGGCCGCGGACACCGCCGGCACCGTCAGGTACGGCGCCCAGCAGGCCGCCGAGGCGGTCCAGCGGGCACCGGAGCAGGCGATGCGGAGCACCCAGGGCAACCCGCTGGCGGCCGGGGTGATCGCGTTCGGCGCCGGGCTCCTGGCCGCGGCTCTCATCCCGAGGACCGAGGCCGAGGAGCGGGCCGCCGGCCAGCTCATGGAGCAGGCCGAGGGAGTGATCCAGCCGGTCAAGGAAGCGGTGCGGGAGTCGGCCCAGGAGCTGGGCCAGGAGGCCAAGGAGGCGACCCGGCAGGCCGCCCAGCAGGTCAAGGAGACCGCCACGGAGGCCGCGCAGGCCACCGGGAGCGAGGCCCGCGACCAGGCCCGGCGGGTGGCCGACCAGAACCGCTCCACCACCGGCTACTGACGCGGATCCCACCACCGGTGCCGTCGCGGCGGTGACCACGGCTCCCCACCGGGCCCGCGCCGGTCGCTCCGGCCGAGACCCTCGGCCCGAGCGACCCCGGCCGCCGGGCCCGACGGGCACGTGATCACCCCGCGGGCCGCCCGGACGCCGCCGCCCCGCCGACCGGCAGGGCGGCGGTCCCAGATCGAGGACGGTGTCCCCATGTCACGTCATGACCTCAAACATCCCGCCCCTCATTCCGCCGATGCCGGCCGTCCGGCGCGCGTGGACGGTCCCGGGACCGGGCCGGCGGGCGAAGCCGGGCCGGAGAGCCCGGCCGAGCTGCCCAGGCGGTCGTGGTGGGGCGTGTTCAAACGCACGGTCAAGGAGTTCCAGCAGGACAACCTCACCGACTGGGCCGCCGCCCTCACCTACTACGCCGTCCTGTCGATCTTCCCGGCGCTCCTGGCCGTGGTCTCGCTGCTCGGGCTGTTCGGCCAGTCGGCGACCCAGCCGCTCGTGGACAACCTGGGAGCCCTGGCCCCGGGACCCGCCCGGCAGACCATCGACACCGTGCTCCAGGCCCTGCAGAGCAGCCAGCGCGCGGCCGGCCTCGCCGCCGTCACGGGTATCGCCGTCGCGCTCTGGTCCGCCTCGGGATACGTGGGGGCCTTCATGCGGGCCGCCAACGTCATGTACGAGATGCCCGAAGGCAGGCCCATCTGGAAGACGCTGCCGCTGCGCCTGGCCATCACCGCCGTCCTGGTGATCCTGATGGCGGCCGGCGCGGTCGCGGTGGTGTTCACCGGCGGCCTCGCCGAGCAGGCGGGACGGCTCCTCGGGGTCGGCGAGACCGCGGTGACCGTCTGGGGCATCGTGAAATGGCCGGTCCTGGTGATCATCGTGACGATGGTCCTGGCCCTGCTCTACTGGGCCTCGCCCAACGTCGAGCATCCCGGGTTCCGCTGGCTCACCCCCGGCAGCGCCCTCGCCGTGGTGCTGTGGATCGCCGCCTCGGCCGCGTTCGGGTTCTACGTCGCCAACTTCGGCTCCTACAGCAAGACCTACGCCGCGCTCGCGGGCGTCATCGTCTTCCTCATCTGGCTGTGGATCTCCAACATCGCGGTGCTGCTCGGGGTGGAGTTCGACGCCGAGCTCGCCCGCGAACGCGCCATCGAGGCCGGACAGCCGGCGGACGTCGAGCCCTATGTCGAGCCGCGCGACACCCGCAAGTTCGACGAGGAGGACGCGCGCAGACTCGGCGGGGACGACGGCGCCCGGTGACCCGGCCCGGTCAGACGGTGACCCACTCGGTGGCGACCACCGCGCCGGCGAGCCGGCAGCGCAGGCTGAACGGGCCGGTGGGGACCACCTCGCAGACGAACCGGCCGAGGTCGTCGGCGGTGAGCGCGGCCGGCTGCCGGCCCAGCAGCTCGATCCGCGCGGCCTGCGGCGGTATCAGCTGGCCCACGACGCGCCCGTCCGCGCCGCCACCGGTGATCTCCAGGTCGACGGTCAGCCCCGGCGCGTGGAAGGTCAGCATGCGCGGCCGCTCCTCCCCCCTCACCCGGGCGGGTTCGGTCAGGGAGTCGAAGGCCAGCTCGGCCAGTTCGGCGTCGAGCGTGCGCAGCGCGAAGGCCTCGACGGCGGTCTGCAGGAGATCGGAGGGGACGGGGTCGAACAGCCCGCCCGCGCGGCGGAGCTCACGTTCCAGCTCGTCGTCGTTCATCGGGCCTCCCCGGGCGCGGAGACCCCCGGCTGCGGCCGTGGGAAGGACATCACGAGACGCCTCGCTCGGCGAGAAGGACGCGCAGCCGCCCCAGGCAGCGCTGCCGGATCGGCCCGATGCTCCCGACGGCGAGGCCGAGCGCGGCCGACACCTCCTGGTAGCCGGGCGGAGGCGTGGCCATGAGCACGCGCAGCAGCCGGCGGCAGTTCTCGCCGAGATCCTGGAAGGCCTGCCAGACCTGCCGGACGCGTTCCTGCTCCACCGCGGCCTCCTCCGACTCGATCACCGCCTGCTCCGGCGTGTGGTCGTCGGCGGCGCGGTCGAGCGTTCCCGCGTCGTCGCTGGGCGAGACCCGGCGGGCGGCCTTGAGCACCTTGAGGCACTCGTGCCGCGCGGTGCTGGCCAGCCACGCCCCGACCCGCTCCGGCTCGCGGATCCGCGTGAGGTTCTGCACGAGCCGGAACCAGGTCGTCTGGTACACCTCGTGGCCGTCGGCGTCGGTCAGGCGGTGGGAGCGCACGACGGCCCACACGAGCGGGCTCAGCCCCTCCACCAACGATTTCCACGCCGCGGCGTCGCCGTCCGCCGCCGCGCGGAAGAGGATGCCGATCGAGTCTCGGTCCACGATGACGTCCCTCTGCCGCAGGGACTGTCATCGTACGCCGGAGTGCCGGCCCGGCCGAGGGATTTCTCATGACAAAGGCGGCGCTTCCTGCACCGCGGACGGTGTCCACGTGGGCGGGAACAGGACACGGGTGGACCTGCCCTGCACCGTGGCGGCCGGGCTGCCGGCGAGCAGATCACGCGCGGCCTGCCGGGAGCCGACCCCGGGGTTCGCCATCATGTGGTTGACGATCATGCCGACGACCAGGGGCGTGGCGAACGAGGTGCCGCTCCACTGCGCGAGCCCGTCGAACTCGACGCGGTCCCGTACGGCGGTCGGCGACGCCGCCATGTTCTCGGTGAGCTCCCCCCGGTGCGGGGGGAACTGGCAGGTGCAGTCGTAGGTGGAGCCGTACCGGCAGTGGTCGTAGGTCGAGTGCTGGTAGTCGTACCGCACGGGAGTGCCGTCCATCGCGGTGAAGGCGCTCACCAGGCGCTCCCCCGGAGCGTACGCCTTCACCCAGGGCCCGTGGTTGCTGAAGCAGGCACGGGCCGAGCCGTCCTTGCGCAGCGCTCCCACGGACACGACGACGTCGGCGTACTCCGGCTGCCCGGCGTAGGCCGCGGGCCAGAACCTCTCGTCGCTGCCGTTGTTCCCCGCCGCCGCCACGAGCAGCGTGCGGGGCTCGGCGGCCAGCCTCTCCATGAAGCGTTCGAGCCCCAGGAGGGTCTCGACGCACGTGGTCGGGGTCCCGGCGGACAGGCTGATGATGTCGGGCCACCTCCCCAACGCCGCCAGATCTTCGAGAAGCCTGTCGCCGAGATCCTTCTCCAGGATCGCGCCCGCGTTCTCCAAGGTGTTGTGCACCGTGATGTCGGCGTGCGGGGCGACGGCGCCGATCAGCCCGGTGATGAAGGTGCCGTGGCCGACGTACTGCTTGAGGATCCCCTCGGTGTCGACCTCACCCTCTCTCTTCCCCCTGCCACCGACGTGGCCTATCCACGAGTGCGTGTCGTAGTCCGTCACCAGCCCGGTGTCGACCACCAGGACCCGCACGGTCCCGCCGCCCGGCGCGCCCGCGTCCACCGCCGGGTTCGGCGGACGGCACGGGGCCACGGGGACCGGCTCGTCACCGGGGCAGCAGTTCACCGCGATGGACACGACGTGGTTCCGCGTCACCATCCGGCGCCCGGTCTCCCGCTCCCGGCCGCGGACGGCCTCCAGCGCGTCCGTCACGTCCCGGTCGCTCCACGGGTCGCGGTCTTCCCCGCGCCCCACCCGGATCCTGGCCACCCCGCCGGGGTCATACCTCCGTCCCACCCGCTCCACCTGCTCCTCCCTGCCGGGTTCCTCGCGGAACCTGTCCCGGATCAGCTCGGCGACCTCCTCGGCCTCGCTCTCCCTGGCCAGCACGTACCCCTTCTCGTAGAGGAACTGCGGCGCGCCGGCCGGTCCGGCGGCGAGGGGGACGTCCGCCATGGCCTGCTGGATCTGGTGGAACTGCTCCCGGAACCTGTCTGGTGCCATGCCCATGCCACGGTCCTTGTCTCGAAGATGCCTTCATTCGCTGTCAAGCAGGAGCCGCTCGGTGCCCGGCTGATACACCTCCGACGCGAGCCGCGCGGCATGGACGCCCCGAACACCTCACGTTTAACATCGATCCGTGGCTGGGGGAACCGCGCGGATCCCGCGGCCCGCGGGAGACCCTCTCGATCTGCTCCCCCTGGTGTTCGCCCGCCCGGCGGACGCGCTCGCCGGGGCGCGGGCCGTGCTGGCGGCCCGTCCCTCCCCGCACGACGCCTCCGTCGCCCACCAGGTCATCGGCATCTGGCAGCGCGACTTCGGCGACCTGGCGGTCGCGCTCGACCACCTGCGTCTCGCCCGCTCCCTGGCCGCCCGGTCCGGTTCCCCGGACCGGGAGGCGGACGTGCTGGGGGCGCTGGGCGCCGCGCTCGTCCACGCGGGCCGGACGAGGCAGGGCCTGGCGACGCTGGAGACGGCCATCGCGCGGGGGAGCGGCGTCACCGGGGCCCGGGTGCTGTTCCGGCGCGGCTACGTCCGGTGGGTCCTCGGCATGCACCGGGAGGCGCTCGACGACCTCCGGCGGGCCGTCCCCGTCCTGCGCCGCGCCCAGGACACGATCTGGACCGCCCGCGCGCTCACCCTCCGGGCCACCGTCCACCTGGCCATGGGCTCGGTCGAGCGGGCCGAGGCCGACTTCGCCGCCGCCCAGCGGCTCTGGGACACCACCGACCAGGAGCACGACAAGGCCGACGCCGTCGAGAGCCGGGGCCTGGCGGCGTTCCGCTCCGGCGATCTGCCCGCCGCGCTGCGCCTGTTCGACGAGGCCGCCGGGCGCTACGAGGCTCTCGGCACGCCCATGTTCGTGCTGCACATCCGGCGCTGCGGCGCCCTGCTGGCGGCGGGGCTGGCGCATGAGGCGCTGGAGGAGGCCGACGCCGCCGCGGAGCTCCTCGACCGCATGGGAGGGCAGACGACACGCGGAGCCGAGCTCCTGCTGATCGCGGCGCGGTCCGCGATCGCGGCGGGCCGGCCGCACGCGGCCGTCGCGCGCGCCACCACCGCCGTCCGGCTGTTCTCCGGTCAGCGTCGCGACTGGTGGCTGGCCCACGCCCGGCTGGTGCTCGTCCAGGCCAGGCTCGCGACCGGCCGGGCCTCCGGGCGCTCGCTGCGGGACGCCACCGCGGTGGCGGCGCGCCTGGCCGAGCTGCGCTCCCCCGAGACGGTCCAGGCGTCCCTGCTCGCCGGCCGCGTCGCCCTCGCCCTCGGCCAGGCGGCCGAGGCCGAGCGGCACCTGGCCGCCGCCGCGCGCGGCAGGACCAGAGGCCCGGCGTTCGCCCGGGTGGACGGCTGGGTGGCCCAGGCGCTCCGAGCCGCGGCGGACGGGCGGACGCGCGGCGTGCTGGACGCCTGCCGCCGCGGCCTCGACCTGCTGGACGAGCACCGCATGACGCTCGGCGCCTCCGAACTGCGGGCCCGGGCGACCGAGCAGGGGGCCGAACTGGCCGCCCTGGCCCAGCGAGCCGCCCTCACCCGGGGCGACGCCCGCCGCCTCCTCGTCTGGAGCGAACGCTGGCGCGCCACCGCGCTCGCCGTCCCGCCCACCCGCCCGCCGGACGACCCGGAGCTCCTGCGCGACGTGACCGCCTTCCGTGAGATCAGCAGCCGGATCGAGGCGGCCCGGCCCGAGGGGACGCCGGTCCCGGCCCTGGAACGCGAGCAGCGACGCCTCGAACGCGGGATCCGAGCCCGCACGCTCCGCATGCGGGGCGAGGGCGGGACCGACGGGCGCCGCTTCGATGTCGGCGAGCTGCTCGACCGGCTCGGCGACGGGACGCTGGCCGAGATCGTCGCCGTCGACGGCGACCTGCACGTCCTGCTCTGCGGCCGGGGGAGGGTACGCAGGTTTGCCGCCGGGCGGCTCGCCGACGCCGCGATCGACGCCGACCACGCCCGCGCCGGCCTGCGCCGTCTCGCGTACGGCGGGCCCGCGGGCCGCCTGGCCGTCCTGGAGGCGGGCGGGCGCCGCCTGCAGGAGTCGCTGCTCGGCCCGGCCGCCCGCCACCTCGGGGACGGTCCCGTCGTCGTCGTGCCGCCCGGGAGGCTGCACGGGGTGCCCTGGGCGTTGCTGCCGGCGCTGCGCGAGCGGGTGCTGAGCGTGTCGCCGTCCGCGAGCGCCTGGCTCCGCGCCCGGCGGGTCGAGCCGCCCGCGGAGCGGGTCGTGCTGGTCCGCGGCCCGGGGCTGGCGACGGGCGGCGCGGAGGTCCCGCGCCTGGCCGCCCGGTACGCCGACGCGACCGTGCTGGGGAACGGCACCGCGGTCGCCTCGGCCGTGCTCGCGGCGCTCGACGGCAGCGGCCTCGCCCACATCGCCGCGCACGGGGCCTTCCGCGCCGACAGCCCCATGTTCTCCTCGCTCACGATGGACGACGGCCCGCTCACGGTGCACGACTTCGAACGGCTGCGCAGCGCCCCGTACCGGATCGTCCTGTCGAGCTGCGACTCCGGCAGGATGCAACCCGTCGGCGCCGACGAACTGCTCGGCCTCGCCGCGGCGCTGCTCCCGCTGGGCACGGCCGGGATCGTGGCCAGCTCGGTGCCGGTCGACGACGCGGCCGTGGTCCCGCTGATGCTGGCCCTGCACGAGGGCCTGCGGCGCGGTCTGGGGATGGCCGAGGCCCTCCGCGACGCCCGGCTCGCCATGCCGGACGACCCCCTCCACCGGGCGACCGCCTGGTCCTTCTCCGCCATCGGCGCCGCCTGACCGCTCCGGTCACGGCACCGGGCGGACTCGGCCGGCCGGTGCCGGCCCCGGTCAACCGCCACGGGCTTCCGGAGCGGCTCCGGAGCCGTTGTTCTTCCCCCGCCAGTCCTCCGGCGCGGCGCCGAGCTCGACGAGGGTCGCGTAGGCCAGCGCGCGATCGAGCGCCGCGGCCCGGTCGCCGTGCCTGCGGAGCGCCGACTTGAGCGCCCGGAGCGCGGCGCGGTCGTCGTTCTTGAACTCGCTGAGGATCCGGGCGTTGTCCAGGGCCCTGGCGAGCCCCTGCAGTTTCTTCGATCCGCCGTACTCCAGCTCCGCCGGCTCGTCGCGCCGGATGAAGACGATGGAGTTGCCCGACGGATCCACGAGCGTGAAACGGCTCGCCCCGGCCCGGTACCGGGTGATGCGCGGCAGCCCCTGCGACAGCACCTTCCCGTAGGCCCGGCGCATGGCCTGCGTGAAGGCGGCGTGGTACGGGGCGACCGCGTCGACCATGACCAGGCACCCCCCGATGTCCTCCCGCGGCTCGTCCATGCCCCGGGGCGGAGCGCCGAAGTGCAGGTCGAACCCGCTCCAGCGCAGGGCCAGATACAGATACGGCCTGGTCTGCTCGTAGGTCACCTCGAAGCCGAGCGCCCGATAGAAGTCCAGGGTCTCCCGCGCCGACACGCAGGGAAGCACCGGCACCACCGTCTCATTCGCCCGCACCGTCTCCTCGGCCATTCCGCATCGCCTTTCCCGAGCGCTTTTCCGATCCGGTTCGGGCGGCATTCTTTCATTTATGGGTAATTTGCGCACATGAAAAAAATAAAACCGGATCCGACCTGCGAAAACCCATGTAGCGAATACTCTCCGTCAGCCTTCTCGCGCATCGCCTCCGGGGGGAGCGGAAAGTCGACGTCATATATCCGGAGAGTTACCTCCGCGCGAATTCATGGGTCATGCCTCGACGCCGGTGACCGCCATGCCCGCGGCCCGGACACCGGCGCCCCGGCCACGGCCTACGCGGTGCTAGCCGACGCTGAGGAGCCGTCCCAGCGCGGCCCGGTCGTTGCTGCCCAGCCGCGCGTACGCGTCGCACAGGTGGTTGGCCACCGTGCGGACCGAGACCGTGAGCCGCTCGGCTATCTGCCGGTTGGTCAGGCCGGTGGCGGCGAGGTTGACGATCTGCCGCTGGCGGGCGGTCAGCCGCGGTAGCGCCAGGTCCACCAGGGCCGCGCTGCGCGCCCCCTGGCATGCGCGGGCCAGCGCCGACGCCAGGGCTCTCGCCGCGCGTGAGGCGTGCGGGTCGGTGTGGGTCAGGGCCGCGTGCGCGGCCGCCTCGGCCGCGTGCAACCTCAGGCCGAGCGCGGCGAGCCGCCGCGCCACCTCGTCCAGTGCCTTCCCGTCCCGCCCGGCCAGCGCCGACGCGTGCCGCGCCAGCAGCGGGGCGAGGTCTCCCCGCACCCGACCGGCCAGCTCGCCGAGCCGCCCGGCCACCGGCTCCGGCGCGCCCAGCCGCACCAGGTCGTGCAGGGCGAACAGCTCTTCCCCGGCGCGGTCGCGCGGGACACCCGGCCCATCCCCGGCGGCGCCGTACAGGTCGGACGGCCCGATCCCCGCGGTGCCGAGCGCGCGCCGCAGCGCTCCGTCGAGATCTCCCTGGGCGGCGAGCACCCACGTCCTGGCGTGTTCCGCCGCCGGATCCTCCTCGGAGGCGAGCGGGCCGCGGGAGAGGGCCCGCCACGCCGTGGCCAGGTCACCGAGATAGGCGGAGGCGTGCGCGAGCTCGGCGAGGCAGGCACGGTGGTCGGGGGAGCGGCGCAACCCCTCGCGGCTCCACACGACGGCCTCGCGAACCTCGCCGCGGAGCCGGGCCACCCGCGCCCGCCACGCACAGAACTCCGGCATCGCCGGCTCGTCCCAGCCGGTGTCGTCCTCCGCCATCCGCTCGCCGACGCCCCGCGGGACGTCCGTGAGCCGCCCCCCGTACACGCGCGCGGCCAGCTCCTCGCACTCGGCCGCCAGAGCGGCGGCGAAGGGCCGCGGGGACCGCCGCGCGCCGGACGCCCCGCCCGTCCCCGCCCGCCCGGCGGTGGCCCGGAGCACCGGGCCGTGCAGCGGGTGCGCGAGCCTGACCGACAACCCGTCGTCGACGGTGACGAGCCCCTTCGCCCGCAGCTCGTCGAGGACGGGAAGCGCCGTGGAAGCGGCCCGGGGACCGGACGGCAGCCCGCCGGAGGCGACGAGCTCCAGAGCCTCCCGCTCCCGCGGGGTGAGACCGCCGAGCGCGTCCTCCACCAGCGCCACGACGCGTGCGGTCATCGGCGGCGTGCCCCGCCAGGTCCACGTGCCCGACACCTGGTTCAGGTCGCCGCCCGCGTGGACGGCGACGGCCAGCTCGTGCAGGAGCCGCAGGTCGCCCCCGCTCGCCCGGTACAGGCGGCGGACGGTGAGGGCGTCGACGTGCCCGCCCACCGCCCGGGACAGCAACTCGGCGCACGCCTCCTCCGAGGGCGGGGCCAGCGGCAGGCGCGGAAGGAGCCCGTCCTCCCAGAGCCGGGAGACGCCCGCCGGGACGGGTTCGCCCGTCCGCACCGTGACGAGCAGGCGGACCCGGCCCCGGAGCGCCAGGTGGTGGACGAGAGCCGCGGAGGAACCGTCGAGCAGGTGGGCGTCGTCCACGACGAGCACCCGCGCCCGTCCCAGCGCCTGCTCGACCGCCCGCGCCTGGCTCTGCGTGTCCTGTTTGGCCGCCCGGGCCCGGCTCCGGGCGTCCTCCCCGTACCCGGCGGGACCGCGCAACAGGTGGGTGAAGGCACCGGACGAGAGCGTCCGGGTGGCACGCGTCCCCGCGACCCGCACGTGTTCCAGGTCGCGTACCGCCTCGGCGGCCAGGCGGCTCCGGCCGCTGCCGGCCGCCCCGATCACGACGGTGCCTCGGCACCCGGCCGCCAGGCTCCGCCGTACGAGATCCAGTTCCTCAGCCCTGCCGGTGAACGGCCAGGGGGATCGTGGGTTCCTCACACGGGTAAGAGGCGGCCCGCCCGTCCCTGATACAGGGGGAAGCGCCCGGCGAGCACGCCGTGCGGGTCCGGGACGTGTCCGCCCACTCCCGATGCGGGGTGCGCGCCGGGTGCCCCGTCCGCGCCCCGGCGGCCGTCGGTCTCATCCTCCGATCTCCAGCTCCCACCGCACCTCCCCGTCCTGCCACCGGTCGGTGGGGGCGAGCCCCGCAGCCGAGGCCACGGCGGCGGAGGCCCGGTGCCCGGGGTGGATGTGGGCGACGACGCTCCGCACCGGCTGCCGCCGGAGCCAGGCGACGAGCCCGCGGGCCGCCTCGGTGGCGATGCCCCGTCCCTGCCAGGGGGTTCCGACCACCCAGGCGACCTCCGCGACGCGCCCGTTCTCGCCGGTGCCGACCGTCGCCTGGACGGTGCCCGCCAGGCACTCCTCGCCACGCAGCCTGATCACCCAGTTGTGCCAGGAGACGCCGGGATCGGGCGAGCCCGCGACCAGGCGCTCGTAGCGGGAGCGCAGCTCACCCGGGGTGGCCGGGGAGCCGCCGATGAAAGCGTGCAGCTCCGGGTCGGACAGCACCGCTGCCATCTCCCCGGCGTGCTCGGCGAGGAGCGGGACCAGGACAAGCCGTTCGGTGCCGATGGGCTCGGACCGGATCGGCCCGTCCCCGCCGGCGTCCGTGCCGCTGTGCTCTTCCTCCACCATGTCCGCCCTCGGTGTGATCACAGGGTTCCCGCGCCGTCCTCGGCGCGGGGAGAGTCTTAAGGATCATCTTTGCGGTGACATTCCGCTACAAGTGCCGTGAAAGGTCGCGCGCTCATCCTGTTCTCGTCCTGAGAAAGGAGAGAACGGACAATGAAGACTCCCATCCACGAGGTGCGGGTGCCGGAGCGTTTCCGGGGCCCGGAGGGAACGGCGAACGGAGGGTGGATCTCGGGCCTGGTCGCGAGCTACCTGCCGGCGGGCCGGGCGGTGGAGGTGACCCTCCGGGCCCCGACGCCTCTCGAAACCGTCCTGCGCATCGAGTGCGCACCCCCGAGGGTGCGCCTCCTGCACGGATCCGAACTGCTGGTGGAGGCCGGAACGGTGGACGACGATCCGCTCCCGCCCCCGTTCGTCTCCCCCGAACAGGCCGCCGCCGCGGAACGGAACTTCCCGGGCATGGACGTCCACCCGTTTCCCGGGTGCTTCGTCTGCGGTGACCGGAAGCCGGGGGAAGGCCTGCGCATCCATCCCGGACCGACCGGCGAGCCCGGCATGTTCGCCGCCCTGTGGCACGTACACCACGGGCTCGCCGAATGGTCGCAGACCCTGCCTCTGTGCCACGTATGGGGAGCGCTGGACTGCCCGACGGGCTGGACGCACCTCATCGGGGGCGGCGCGGCCCTGCTGGGCAGGCTCACCGCCCACGTCCGGCGACCGGTCCGCCCCGGTGCCACCTACGTGGTCGTCGCCCGCAACGAGGGCACGGAGCGGCGCAAGCGCTTCGCGAGCGGGGCGGTCTACGAACTGGGCGGCAGGCTGGTCGGCGCCAGCAGCGCGACGTGGATCGCCGTCTGAGGGGAACCGGGCGGCAGGCCGGCCGGCGCCGGTGGTGCGACGTGAATCGCCACGCGGTGGCGGCCGGTCAGGAGACATCACCGGCCGGATCTTGCGATACGGCACTCAAAGTGCAACTCTCATTACCGTCAGTGAACAGCATCGGTAGGTTAAAGAGAGTAGGCACGTTCATGCAGGCTTTCACCCTGCCCGACTTCTACATGCCGTATCCGGCCAGGATCAATCCCCACCTGGAACGTTCCCGCGAGCACAGCGCGGCCTGGGCCAGGCGGATGGGCATGCTCGACGCGCCCAAGCCGGGCGGAGGCGTCGTCTGGGACGAGGCGGCGCTGGCCAAGATGGACTACGCCCTGATGTGCGCCTACACCCACCCCGACTGCGACGGCCCCACCCTGGATCTGATCACCGACTGGTACGTCTGGGTGTTCTTCTTCGACGACCACTTCCTTGAGCACTTCAAGTACTCCCGCGACCTGACGGGGGCCAAGGCCTACCTCGACCGCCTCGAACTGTTCATGACCGCGGACGGGGAGACGCCCCCGGAACCGGAGAACCCGGCCGAGGCGGGGTTGAAGGACCTGTGGGAACGCACGGTGCCGGCGATGTCGCAGGGATGGCGGCAGCGCTTCATCACCAGCACCCACAACCTGATGGTGGAGTCGATGTGGGAGCTGGACAACATCGACCGCGGCCGCATCGCCAACCCGATCGAGTACGTGCAGATGCGGCGCAGGGTCGGCGGGGCGCCGTGGTCGGCGAACCTCGTCGAGTACGCCGTCCACGCGGAGATCCCCGACGGCCTCGCCGGGACGAGGCCGATGCAGGTCCTGTCGGACACGTTCTCGGACGCTGTGCACCTGCGCAACGACCTGTTCTCCTACCAGCGCGAGGTCCAGGAGGAGGGGGAGAACTCCAACGCGGTGCTGGTCTTCGAGCGGTTCTTCGACTGCTCGACGCAGGAGGCCGCCGAACTCGTCAACGACCTGCTCACCTCCCGGCTGCAGCAGTTCGAGAACACGGCGCTGATCGAGGTTCCGGCCCTGCTGGCCGAGCACGCCGTGCCCCCGCACGAGCAGGCCGGGGTGGCCGCCTACGTCAAGGGCCTGCAGGACTGGCAGTCCGGCGGGCACGAGTGGCACGCGAGATCCAGCCGATACATGAACGAGGGTGCCGCCTCGGACCCCGCCGACGTGTTGAGAGGTCCGACCGGCCTGGGCACCTCCGCCGCCAGGATGGCGCTCGCCCCGGGAAGGACGGGGCTGCGGCGGAGACTCCGGCAGCACTCCCATGTGCCGTTCCAGCCGGTGGGGCATCTGCCGCTGCCCGACTTCCACATGCCCTACCCGATCCGCACCAGCCCCCACCTGGACGCCGCGCGCCGCTACGCGGTCGGCTGGGCGCGCCGGATGGGCATGTTCGACTCGGTACCCGGCGTGGAGGTCGGCGGGATCTGGGACGAGCGGCGCTTCCTCGGCCTCGACCTGCCCCACTGCGCCGCGATGATCCACGCCGACGCCACCCCCGAACAGCTCAACCTGTCCTCCGACTGGCTGACCTGGGGGACGTACGGGGACGACTACTTCCCCGTGGTGTTCGGGACGACCCGCGACCTCGCGGCGGCGAAGCTCTGCAACGAACGGCTCCCGGCGTTCATGCCGCTGGACGCCGGGGCCACCCCGGAGCCGACGAACCCGATCGAGCGGGGCCTGGCGGACCTGTGGCGGCGCACCGCGGGGCCGATGACGGTGCCCGCCCGGCGGCAGTTCCGCGAGGCGGTCGAGGACATGACCTCCAGCTGGCTCTGGGAGCTGGCCAACCAGGCGCAGAACCGCATCCCCGACCCGGTCGACTACATCGAGATGCGCCGCAAGACGTTCGGGTCGGAGATGACGAGGAGCCTGGCCCGGCTCGCGCACTGGGACGTGGTGTCCCCGGAGATCTACCGGACACGGGTCATGCGCGAGCTGGACACCGCGGCACAGGACTACGCCTGCTTCGTCAACGACCTGTTCTCGTACCAGAAGGAGATCGAGTTCGAGGGCGAGATCCACAACCTCGTCCTGGTGGTGGAGAACTTCCTGGGAGTGGACCGGCTGCGGGCCCGGGACATCGTGGCCGACCTGATGACGGCGCGGATGCGGCAGTTCGAGCACATCGTCGCCAACGACCTGCCGGCGCTGTTCGACGACTTCGCCCTCGACGAGCCGGTCCGCAGGATCCTCACCCGCCACGCCGACGACCTCAAGGAGTGGATGTCGGGGATCCTGGAATGGCACCGCAGGTGCGTGCGCTACACCGAGGCCGAGCTTCGCCGCATCCTGACCCCGAGCGTGCCGACGGGCTTCTCGTTCCCCTTCCTGCCCGTGGGCCTCGGCACGTCGGCGGTGCGGCTCGCGGCGCCGGGCGTGACCGGGGGGACACGCGGCTGACGGACGACCGGCTCTCCCGCGCGCCCGGCCCGGGGCCCGCCTCCGGTCTGGGACGCGTGGAGCGGCTCAACCGCCGCGACGATAATCATGCATGACGCGCATTGATGCACATTGTGCATCCTTTGTAGGGTGGTTGCGCCCTTCGCCCCGGGCGCCTGATGAGCGGTCCCGCCCGAGAACAGGATGTGCCGATGAACGACAACAGCCTGACCGAGGAGTCTCCCGGCGCCGGCCCCACGGCGATGCGCCGGATCCTGCCCGCGGACATGGTCGAGCGCGGACGCTGCCCGTTCGATCCGCCGCCTGGCCTGCGGGCGCGGCGTGGCCAGGGCACGGTACAGCCGCTGCCCCTGCTCAACGGCGCGCAGGCGTGGCTGGTGACCGGCTTCGAGGAGGCCCGCACCGTGCTGTCGGACGCCCGCTTCAGCGCCGACAAGGTCCGTCATCGTGACGCCACGTCGCTGCAACCGTACGAGGTGACCGAGATGGCGGCCACGACACCCGAGCCGGACACGACCCTCGCCGGCCGGGAGGACGGTTTCTTCGTCTTCATGGACCCGCCCGAGCACACCCGGATCCGGCGGCTGCTGACCGGCCAGTTCACCGTGCGACGGATGCGGGCGCTGGAGTCACGGGTGACCGAGATCGCCATCGAGCATGTCGAGGCGATGAAGGCGGCCGGCACCGAGGCCGACCTCGTGCCGGCGTTCGCGCTGCCGCTGCCCTCGCTGGTCATCTGCGAGCTGCTCGGCGTCGACTACGCCGACCGGGCCGAGTTCCAGGAACGCACCGCCGTCGGGCTGAACGCCAACGCCACCGACGAGGAGCGGGCCGTCGCAGGGGCGGAACTGTACGCGTTCATGCAGCGCCTGGTCGCCGACAAGCGCGCCAACCCCGCCGACGACCTGCTGTCGGGGCTCGTCCACGACGCCGACCCGCCGCTGACCGACGCTCAGCTCGTCGACGTCGCCCTCGTCCTGCTCGGCGCCGGCCACGAGACCACCGCCAACATGCTGGGCCTGAGCACCTTCGCCCTGCTGGAACACCCCGACCAGCTCGCCGCGATGCGGGACGACCCCACCCGCATCGACAACGCGGTCGAGGAACTGCTGCGCTACCTGACCATCATCCAGCTGGGGGTCAGCCGGGTCACGACCGAGCCCGTCACCCTGGGCGGCGCGGACATCCCCGCCGGCGCCACCGTCGTCATCGCCACCCCCGAGGTCAACCGCGACCCCCGGCACTGGCCCAACCCCGACCGGCTCGACGTGCACCGCCCCCGCACCCCGCACCTGGCCTTCGGGCACGGCGTCCACCAGTGCCTGGGCCAGCAGCTGGCCCGCGTCGAGATGCAGATCGGCCTCAGGGAGCTGATCACCCGCCTGCCGAACCTGCGCCTGGCCGTGCCCGCCGAGCAGGTGCCACTGCGCGACGAGATGCTCATCTTCGGCGTGCACTCCCTGCCGGTCACCTGGGCCTGAGCCCACCGAGGAAAGGACAGCGACGAACGACGCCGGCCGGGTCGCCCTCGTCACCGGGCAGGTGCTCGGCGTGAACGGCGGACTGGGCCTCTGACGGAGGTGCGACGCCGCGCCGACGTCGACCGGCGCCTGCCATGGGGCCGTCCCCGCGGATATCGGCTGCGTCGACGCCGGTCTCGGCCGCCCATAATGAAAAGCCGTGGAGGAGGAGGTCGGAGTGGTTCAGCCCGCGTCGGGCGACGAGGAGGCCCACCTCGCCGTGACGGGTGCGGCGCCGCCGGTCGTCGGCCGCCGCGAACGCAAGAAACAAGCCACCCGCGCCGCGCTCCGCGAGGCCGCGCTCCGCCTTTCCCTGCGCCACGGCGTCGAGAACGTCACCGTCGAGCAGATCGCCGACGAGGCCGACATCGCACTGCGGACCTTCTTCAACTACTTCTCCAGCAAGGAAGAAGCAGTCGTGGCCACCCTGTCGGCCGCCGCGCAGGAACTCATCGCCCAGTTCCGGGCCCGGCCGCGGACGGAAACAGTCTTGCAGGCGTTCCGCGAGGCGGTGCTGATCGTCATGAACCAGGACGACGCCGCCAGCCGCAACTACATCCAGGCCCTGCAACTGATCCGCTCAGCACCCACGCTGGTGCCCCGGCAACTGGCCGTGCTCGCCGCCCAGGAGAAGGCCCTGGCCGACGCCATCGCCGAGCACATCGGTCATCCGGCGGCGCACTCCACCGCGTACCAGACAGCCGGACGATCCAGAGATCCCATCTATCCGCTCCTGTGCGCGGCCGCCGCCCTGACGGCGCTCCGCGTCGTCCTGGACCGATGGCTCCGGCAGACCCCGGACGTGGGCCGGCCGGACATGACGCTCCTCGGCCGGCAGTGCGACGAGGCCATCGCCGAGCTCGCGGCCGGGCTCGACCGGCCGGGCGCGGGAGTCGTGTAGCCCCGGTCGCAGGGTGCCGGGGAGGAACGTTCAGGACGGCCCGGGACGAAACGTTCAGGGCCGCCCGGGACCTCCGTAGCCACGGTGAGCCGCAAAGCAGCGGTGGGCTGCCCGCCGGATTCGCCACGTAGCGATCCCAAGTGCCGACGGCGCTGCCCCGGTTCGGCGCTACAGGGAGTCGTCCCACGTGACCCGGCCCGCGCGCAGGTCGTCGGCGAGGGCCCGGACGTAGTCGAGCTCCGCGACGAGCACGGCCCGCTGGTACTCGGACTCCACCAGGAAGACCCGGGGCAGGAACCTCCCGCTCTCGGTCAGCTCGCCGTCCAGCTCGTTCAGCTGTGCCCGCAGGGCGGCGAGACGCTCTTCGAGCGCCGCGTGAACCTCATCGGGCCGCAGCACGGGCAGGAAGGCGAGCGCGGCGGGGAACTCGGGGAACTCGCGAGCCGGCGTGGAGAGCATCGTCCGCATCCACTGCCGCAACGTCTCGCGGCCCGTGCCGGTGAGCTCGTAGACGGTCCTTTCCGGCCGGTTCTCCTCGCGCGAGGTTCCGCGGACCGCGATGAGCCCGTCGCGGAGAAGCCGCTCGATGGTCTGGTAGACGCTGTTGCGCTGCGCGACGTTGACCACGTCGTCCTTGTGCCGCTCCTTGATCAGCTGCTGCATGCGGTACGCGTGCATGGGCTCCTCGCCGACCAGCGAGAGCACCGCCATGGCCAGGGGAGACCGCCTCGGAGACATGCCGCACATGGTAGTGCCGGCCACAGATTAGTTATTTTATGTATAGTCATGTCATGACTAGGAAAGCTCTGATCATCGGCGGGGGCATCGCCGGCCCGGTGACGGCCATGGCCCTGCAGCGCGCCGGCCTGGACAGCGACGTCTTCGAGGCGTACGACCGCGGCTCCGAAGGCGTGGGCGCCTTTCTCACGCTCGCGGCCAACGGACTTGAGGCCCTGCGCGTCCTCGACCTGCACGATCTCGTCTGCGACCTGGGCATGGACTCGCCGCGGATGCGGATCTCCAACGGTCGCGGCAAGCTGCTGGCCTCCTTCCGCAACCCCGGCCGGACACTGAAGCGCGCCGACCTCTACCGGGCGCTGCGCGATGAGGCCGTACGGCGCGGCGTACGGATTCACTACGGCAAGCGTCTCGACGACGCCTCGACCACCACGGGCGGGGTACGGGCGCTCTTCACCGACGGGAGCGCGGCCGAGGGCGATCTGTTGATCGGCGCCGACGGGCTGCGCTCGCGCACGCGCACGATCATCGACCCCGGCGCGCCACGCGCCCGGCACGTCGGGCTGCTGAACACGGGCGGTTTCGCACACGGCGTCGCGGTACCGGGCGAACCGGGAACGAGCTACTTCATCTTCGGGAAGAGGTGCTTCTTCGGGTACCTGATCCACCCGAGCGGAGAGGTGTGGTGGTTCGCCAACCCGCCGAGCCCCGGGGAACCGACCCGGGAGGAACTCGCGGCGATCACTCCTTCGCAGTGGCGCGCCAGGCTGACGGAACTGTTCAGGGACGACACCGGGCCGATGCTCGACATCATCGGCGGCACCGAGCACATCCTGACCGGCTGGAACACCTATGATTTCCCGACCGTGCCCACGTGGTTCAACGAGCGCATGGTCATCATCGGTGACGCCGCGCACGCGACCTCGCCCTCGTCGGGTCAGGGCGCGTCCATGGCGATCGAGGACGCGGTGGTGCTGGCCAAATGCCTCCGCGACACCCCCGACACCCACGCCGCGTTCGCCGCGTTCGAGCGGCTGCGGCGAGACCGGGTGGAGCGGATCGTGGCGCAGGGCAAACGCAACGGAGACGGCAAAGCCCCCGGAGTCGCCGGCGCCTTCGTCCGCGATCTCGTCCTACCGGTGATCATGCGGCGGATGGCCAGGAAGAACTCGCTGGCCTGGATGCACGACTACCGGATCTCCTGGGACGACCCGGTGGCCGTGGTGTCTCGCTGAACACGCCGGTTCCGTCCGACCGGTGCTCCCGCACACCGGTCGCGTGACGGGTCGGGCCGCGCCTCGCTCTTCGACCACCTCGCCAAGCGCGGTCAGCCGTTCGCCGAGCGCCTACGAGCGCGCACCGCGTTCGGAAACCGTTCGTTCAGCGGATCCCCCGACGCGCACAACGACGACGATCCAGGGCGTACCTCCCCGACGCACGGCAACGCCACGGTGATCGGGGAGGTACGCCCTGACGTGCATCGGTGGGAACGCCTTGCCGACGGACCGGAGAGTGACCGGGCGATGACGCAGCCACAGCGGCTCCTTCCGCTGAACGCCGGCGCTGAAGCCCGGTGCGGACGAGCGCACTACCGCCCGAAAGGGTCCAGGCTGAAAAATCGGGCTGTGAAAACATTGATCCGGGCTGCGTCGGTGGGAGCCGTGATCGGGGCGGCCGAAATTCTCATCCCGATCTACTACAAACCGGGAGGCGGCGAATTCGCCGGCTTCGCCATACTGGGGGCCGTGGCCTTCGTGCCGTTTCCGCTGGGGTTGTTGCTGTGCTGGGTGGCCAAGCTGCGACTCTGGGGAGCCGTGGCGGTCCTCGCGCCGTTCACCATGTTCGCGTTCACCCTCTTCGAGCTCACGCTCGCGCCGTACGCCGATCACGCGGTCTACAGGAGCCTCACCGTCTTTGCCGGCGCCGTGGCCGGTTATCTGGTCACGGCGTGGGTGTTCACTCCCGGGAACTGGGTGCCGCGCGTCCTTGCGGTCGGCGCAATCGTTTTCGCATACCCCGTGAGTTCGCTGGTGGACGACGCGATGCGCGAATCGGAGCGGATACGGGACCTGGCGGGCTCCGGCGTGCCGCTCATCGCACCCGTCATTCCGGGTTATCGGTTGGCGTATGTCAACGACTCGCTCTCGCGGCAGGCGATCGAGCTCACCTACCAGCACGAGGAGTTCTCCAACGGTCACCGCCGGCAGATCGAGATCGATGTCAGGCCGGGTACGGCCGCGACCCCGGAGGCCGCATGCGCGCGACCGTACCCGGCCTGGGACTACGAATCGACCGTGCCGTGCCGACAGGTGGCAACCGGTGTCTGGGTGCGCACCGGGACGTCCAAGGACCGGGAGGGCGCCGAAGGCCCGCGCACAACCGTGTTCGCCACACACGGCGACGCCCTGGTGCAAGTCGAGAGCCACCAGGCGTCCGAGGCCGAACTGCTCGCAGTACTGCCGACATTCCGCCCGACAACCGCAGCGGAGCTGGTCGCAGGCGATCCATGATGACCCACGGGCCGAGCCCGCTCCCCAGGTGAGGTCGCCATCGCCGACACCGTGGTCGGCGTTCCGGTCAAGGCCGACGGCTCCGCCGGGGGGACTCCCCGGCCCGTCCGAGCAGTACATCGATATCCCCCGTGACGCCCTGCCCGGCCTTCTGCAGAGCGTTCAGCAAGACCTCGTCCGGCTTCCTCGATGTCCTACACCAGTGGGCGCAGGACATCGTTCCCCGCCTGGCGGATCGGTCCGTCTCGGCGGTGGACCGGCGTTCACGGATCAGTGACCCCCACCGACCTCTGAGAACGTGCTCGGAAGATGATCGCGAGGCTGTCAGGACGGGCTCGTCAACGGTTGAGGTCGGCCGGGAACCGGTGCTATCGCGACGGGGTCCGGGCGCGACGGCGCAGCGATTTGGGAAGGTCGGCCAGCAGGTCGCCCTCCAGGCGGAACCTGGTGAGGGCGGTGAGGTTTTCCAGCGAGTCGGGAAGGCCGGCCAGCGGGTTGCTCTCCAGGTAGAGCGAGGTGAGGGCGGCGAGGTTGCCCAGCGAGTCGGGAAGGCGGGTCAGCCGGTTGTACCCCAGGAATAGGTGCTTGAGGGCGGTGAGGTTGCCCAGCGACTCAGGGACCTCGGTCAGCTGGTTGACTTCCAGGACGAGCGAGGTGAGGGCGGTGAGGTTGCCCAGCGAGTCGGGAAGGCGGGTCAGCCGGTTGATTCCCAGGTAGAGGCGTTTGAGGGCGGTGAGGTTGCCCAGCGACTCAGGGACCTCGGTCAGCTGGTTCTTGCTCAGGATGAGCTCGGTGAGGGAGGTGAGGTTGCCCAGCGAGTCAGGGAGGCCGACAAGCTGATTCCCCTGCAGGTGGAGCGAGGTAAGAGAGGTGAGGCTGCCCAGCCACTCAGGAACCTCGGTCAGCTGGTTGCCGTACAGGTGGAGCGAGGTGAGGGAGGTGAGGGAGGTGAGGTTGCCCAGCGAGTCAGGGAGGCTGGTCAGCTGACCAGCCAAGCCGAGATGGGTGAGGTTGGTGAGGTCGCTCAGCCGCTCAGGGATCCTGGTGAGGTGCAGGCGAACCTCGCGCAGATGAGTCAGTTCACGCAGTTGCTCCGGCAACACGTCCAGAGGTATGTCGCTCAGATTGAGCACGTCCGATTCTTTTCGCAGACACTTGTTGATCCGCAGTACAGCGGCCCTTGGGAGCTTCTTGTCCCCCGTCATGACTCCCCTTCCCGAGACAACCGGCGTAACTCGGCCCGACCACACCGGCCCCGAACGGTCCGGCCGTATCGACCCCCCAACGGTCCGGCCGTCCATCGATGCCGAACCCCGTGGCCGACGATCACGCTAGGTAGAGGCGCTGAAGGCTGGCTTGCAGATCACTGGCATCGCCCGCGGGTCGCTCTTCATGACCTGACGAGCCCTGTCCGCGAGATGCACGACCCTGGGACTACACCATCCATACCGTCCATGCCGTACAGACCGCGCCGGCGCAAAGCCAGACCCCTGGAGCACCCGCCACGTAGCATCGGGCGGTGTGACGACCTCCACCGGGTGCTACACGTGCGAGCAGGAGGCGCGGTTCGACACGCTGCCGCCGAGGGAGAGGATTGCCGTCGACGGGCACTGGCGTGTGACCCATGCGATCGGCACGGCGCTGCCGGGCTGGCTGGTGCTGGTTCCCCGCCGCCACGTCACGGAGATCGCCGCCCTGACCGACGCGGAGGCGTCCGCGCTCGGCGCCTGGCAGGTCCGGCTGTCACGGGCGCTGCACGCGGTGACCGGCTGCGCCAAGACGTACGTGGTGCAGTTCGCCGAGTTGGAGGGTTTCCAGCACGTGCACTTTCACCTCGTGCCGCGCATGGAAGACCTGCCGCGCGAACTCCGTGGGCGCAGAGTGTTCGACCTGCTGGGCCGTACGGGCGACGATGCCGTCTCCGCTGGTCGGATGGACGAAATAGCGGTGGAGTTCGGCCGGTTTCTCCAGTGACCGCGTCGCACAGCCGGATGCCGGATCGTCACGTAGGGCGTCCGGCAGCACGGAACGAGCCCTGCTGACCGCGTCGGCTTGGCCGTACGACATCGGCATGCGCCGGAGCCGGTCGACACCGGGTTCCACCCGCTCGATGGTGTCCGGTACCTGCGTGATGTTCATCGGGTCGCTCGACGGTGTCCGCTACCTGGGCGACGCCCACCGGGCCGACGACAAGCTCATCCGGTTGGTCGCGCATCACTCGTGCGCGGTGTACGGGTCGCGCTGACATCCGTTTCACGACCATCCGTTCGCCGAGCATCGCGTCGCCCTCGGCCGATCGGCGCTGCGGTCGTTCAGGCCGGTGGGGCGAGCCGTACCACCTGGTCGCGGACGAGGTCGATGAGGTCGGCTTGGAGCAGCCCGTTGTTGATGCCGGGGGTGCAGCCCACCAGGATCCCGATGCCCGCGGGTGGTCCGTCGGCGTAGGTGAATATGAGCCGGAACCAGCCGTCGCCGCCTCCGCGGCAGGTGTTCTCGCTCGGCCAGGTGTCCAGGGAGTTCAGTGCCGCCGCCAGGGTCTCGGCGACCTGCCTGCCGTGCTCTCGCCGGGGGGACGGGCTGTCGTGGGAGGTGGCCTCCCCGCACACCAGGACAGAGATGGGTCCGTCGGGCACCATCCACTCGTTCTGGCCCCGGCGTCCGATGGTCTCTCGGCAGGGGTCGTCGGGACGGATGAGCTTCCACCTTCCGGTCCGGTAGGCGGCGGTGATGCTCTTCCCGACGTACGAGCGGGTGCCGACCGTGCCGTTCGTCGTTGTCACGCAGGAGTTGACCTCTTCGGCGCTGCCCACCCACAGCGCCTCCCCGGTGGAGTAGGCCAACCGGATGAGATAGTTCGTCATCGGCCCGCCCATCTGCGTGCACGGGCCTCCGACAGCCGCTGTGGCCACCGGAAGGTAGGCCAGGTCACGAGCCATCGCTCCGGCCTCACCGGTCAGGGTCCGGGATCCGGTGAGGCGCTCGCCTCCCGGATGCGCATTGTCGCCGGGGTAGGCGCAGATCATCGCCGCGACCGGCTCACCGGGCACGAGCGACTCCTCGACCCCGTCGATGTCGGCGGCGGCGGGCACCCAGCCACCGGGCTCCTCACCGTCCCAGCGTTGCGGGCACGACGCCGGTACGGATGACGGCCCGCCCACCGATCGCGAGATCAGTACGGCTGCCGCGCAGACCGCGATCGCGGCCAGGACGACGCCGACCACGTGGAGACGCTTCACGGCACTGAAACGCCGGTTCCGTTCGATCGGTGCTCCCGTACATCAGTCGTGTGATGGGTCAGGTCACAGCTCGCCTTTCGGCCACCTCGCCGAGCGCGGGCGGTCGGCCGTTCGCCGAGTGCCTGAGAGGGTGGACCGCGTTCGTAAACCGCTCGTTCGGCGATTTCTTAAACGCGCGCAACGGTGGTGATCCAGGGCAAACTTACCCGATATGCGGCAGTGTCGTGCCGCTCAAAAGGGATATGTGTGCTGTCCATCGGTGAAACCGCCTTGCTGTAGGAGCGGTGAGGGCCTGGCGGCAGCGCAGCCGAAAGGCTCTCTACCGTGGAAGCGGAAGAGGCCAATAAAGGATAAATGCTCAACAAGCATAGATTTTTGCTCTAATGTCCTTCACCATGAAGATTCGCATGATCATGGTAGCTGTCGGCGCGTCCGCACTGCTCTTCCCCGGTACGGCCTCCGCCTCCGCATATCCGGTCGAGGACGCCCCGGATCTGACCAACAACTCCCTCTACGCCGCCGGTAAGCTCCCCGACGCGGCGTGCGTGAAACCCGCCAAGGGAAAGACCCTGGCCTCGGTTAAGAAGCACGTCAACGCGGTCATCTCCTGTCTGGACGACACCTGGGGTTCCTACCTCAAAGGTGCCAACCTGCAGTTCGTCCCGGTCCGAGTGGAGATGACGGACAAGTACAAGACGGACTGTCGAGGGCGAACGCTGAGCCCGAAGAAATCAGCAGCCTTCTACTGCGGAGGGCACGCCAACTTCATCGTGCAGATCCGTTCCGACTGGATCAAAGCATCCGACGACGTCCAGATTTTCGCGCAGCTGAGTTCGGCGTACGGCGAGCACGTGCTGAACATGGTCGACATCGCGGAGGCCTACAACGCCCTGCACGCCGACGACGGCGAGGAGATCTCCGAGCAGCTTCGCCGCTACAACCTGCAGGCGCAGTGCATCAGCGGAGTGACCGCCAGGAGCCTGTGGCCCGCTCTCGGCTACCCCGCCAAGGACGCCAAGCGTCTGGCGGACCTGGCGAAGGCCGGGGCCGACAAGGGCGTGATCAGCGTCTTCGGCAAGGGCGCCAACCTCGCCTACTGGGTCAAGCGAGGCTACTCCACCGGCAACCCCAAGTCGTGCAACACCTGGACCGCCCCGTCCGGCAAGGTCGCGTAGCTGCCTCGCGGTGGCCCCCTGCACTGCCGCTTTCCCGCTCGATGGCACGGCTCTCGCCTGATAAGGGCCGCGCAGAATCGAGGTGAGTCAGCCGACGCGCGGCAGTGCAGTGCCGTCGAGGTAGTGGCCGATGCGTGGTAGTGCAGTGCCGTCGAGGTAGTGGCCGATGCGCAGGCGTACCGAGCGGTCCATGGTCAGGGAGGCGACCGTGTCGCGGGGCACACACCGCACTTCGCGGGACTCGCCGCTCGGAGCCGGCTCGCCGGCGACGGGGCGGCGCCCAGCACGATGGAGAACTCCTGGCGGTCTCACCGTTGCTGGTGTACTGATGTAGAGGATGACGCACCTGGGATTGGTGCAGGTGCTGGCGAGGCCGGTCTTCTCCGGCGTTTCCCGGACCGCTGCTTCCGGCAGGGACTCGGCCAGACCGTACGACCTCCGGCACGCGGCGGTCTCCCTGCGGCTCAAAGCGGGAATCCCGCCGACCGAGGTGGCTCAACGTGCCGGGCACGGGGTTGATGTTCTCCTCCGCATCTACCCGAAGTGCATCGACGGGCAGCATGCCCATGCGAACAGGCAGATCACCGAAGCTCTGGAGACGTAAGGCTTGCTGTATGCCTTGAGACGGGCAGAGCAGCCGGATCAACCGATTCGGTTGCTTCTATCGTTGAGGCATGCAAGAAGCCCTCAGGCAGACCACAAGGTCAACTAGGTGCCCCCGGCATGATTCGAACATGCGACACCCGCTTTAGAAGAGTGGGGGCGGAGATGCCCGCGCATATGGGCTGACCTGCTGAAACGCTGTGGCGCCCGCATGGGACAGGCTTGATCATCCCGCGTATGTCCCCAGATGGCGAGCCATGGTTGCTCGCGCGTACTTCGGCCCTCCAGCCACTTTCGGTAGGGGGACGCGTGCGTGTCCGGCTGGACGGTTGATCTCAACCACATCGTACGCATCCGGCTGCCGCGTGGTCTGTCACGTGCCAGCCGACTGGACTGCCGCGACGGCCCCGACAATCCAGTTTCGTTGTCAACGGCAAGGGCATGGCCGGACGATGTTCCGAATTTTCACCGCAGCACACGTCGCGAATGCGCTGTCAGATCGCTGCAGCAAGATGCCAGGCCTCCCGAAGTCGATCCCTCCACAGCAGGACATCTGAACGGAGTTTTGGGGGTCCTCCGCGGTAAGCAGCCTATCCAGCACGGTGGAGAGTTGCTGCGCCTCATCAGCGCTCAGGGGCTCGGGGAAACCTTTGAAGGTTCTGTCGTTGAGTGCGAGTTGGAAGCCTGTCACCGTCGTCACTCTTTCGTAGTCGTCTTCGCGCTCGGCCAACGGAACCTCGCTCGATGGATCCACGCCGGTCGCACGAGCCGCATTGACGAACTTGTAAAGCTCCTCGAACGTAAGACCATAGAAGTGGATTTGCAGGTTGATGAGTACCACGGTGAGCCCTTTCCTTGTCAGTCGCACCATGGGCAGCGAAAACGGGTACCCGCCTCCGGCGAAGTGCAGGGCATCGCCAGGAGGTCAGCGCCGAAGGCGAGATCGAGCTGGTCGCCGTCATCGCCAGTCGCCTTCGCGTTCTTCGGCCACAGGACCGGATAACGTCGGCTGCATCGGCCGCAGAGGCGGGTGCCCCACGTTCCTTCGCAATCCCCGCAGCGGCAATGAAAGGTGTCACCACCACGGGCGGAAAATTTGGCGTTCGCTGCCCCGCACAGTGGGCACCGCAGAATGTGCTGGGCACGCCCGCCGTCCGCCTCTCGCAGGTCTTCAGCGGTGGGCGTCCGTCCCGCGAGCTGGGCTGGGGGATACTCATCCCGCATCGGAAAACCGTGGACGACCCAGCGCAAGGCACGTGCCAGACGCTCGATACCCTCGATCTCCAGTGGCGTGACCGGGACGACTCCTATGAGTGAGGCGGGACTGCCGCGGCTGGGTCCGCTGCTGTGCAGCGCTCGCCGGAGTGATTGAGGAAGGTTCTCTCGTTCGTGGCGAAGCCCTGGATAGGCGACGATGACCGGGCCGTCGTCGCCGAGTGCGGCATAGAGCTGGTTGACCGCCTCCTGGGCGGCGGCGGCCGAGGAATGCGCCGAGAGCGACTCCTGCACGGCCTTGACGTGGACGAGGATGCGCCCGTCCATCGACATTCTTATGCCGTCCGGTTCGAGATGACATGTGATCGTCCTGCTCGAGTCGCTCAGATCGATGCCAGAGCCGGATCGCGGGAAGGGGGCGGACGGGTCCACTGGAGAGAACCCGAGCACCTGACACGCGCGTACGGCGAGCGTCGCCACATAAAGCCCGTAACACGAGCTGAACTCGGCGTCGGCCGCCTTCCGCAGGTCGCGCTCGGCCTCGTGCCGGACCAGCCACTGATCCCAGAGGGTGCCGACTCGGTGATAGTTGTCGTCGTTCGCGAAAAGGTTAGTGCGGAGCAGCCTTAGCGGAACCCGCAGACGGCGGCTGGCGTGCCGGTAGGCCGGCGAGCTCTGCAGCCCCAGCACTCGGTCGCGGGCCGTACGCAGCGTCGCGACGGTCTCCTGGACGACGACGGCCTGCCCCTCGGTGCTGGCGACGGCGGCAGCCACCAGGTGAGCGAGCCTGTCGGTCTTCCGCCATGACTGCGCTCGCCCCAAAGCGTCGTGGTAGCGGTATTGATCCAGGTCGGCCATGCTCCGTGCAAGATTGTCGAGCTCGTCGATGCGGGCGGTCAAATAGGCGCGTAGCCGATCAACGAGCTGGGCTGCCACCCGGTTCTCGTAGAAGTCGAGGTTCTCGGCAAAGTTCAGCGAGAGCAGCCGGTGCGGATGAATGCGTCCGTGCTCGACACCGGCCCAGTCCGCGGTGTGGCTTGCCAAGCGCATGAGGCCAGCCGGCGGCACGCGGCGAGCCCGCGCCGCGCGTACGATCTCCGGCCTGGTCTCGAGCCGGTCGTGGGGGCGCCAGCACACCGTCTTCAACGCCCGCCAGTCTTCTATGATCGCCTTGTCCAGCGCGTTCAGTCCAGATCGGTTTTTGGTGTCGGGCATGAAGACGTTCTCGCGCAGCCAGCCGGCCACGCTCGACGTTCGGCGCAGCGCGTGTGCCACGGCGATGACCGAGGATGACATCAGCAGGTCCGGAGCGCTCATGATCAGCCGTCCAGCCGACGGCGTGCGTCTTCCAGCGTACGCATGGACCGTTCGGGCATTCCGCTCATGCCTCCGTTGTCCCACTCGTTGAGGAGGCTGGCCTCGATCTTCTTCACATGCTCGACGGTCACTTCGAATCTGGTGCGGAGCTGGCGAAGTACCTTCGAGGAGAGGAACTGGTCAATAGCGAAGGCCAGGCCGTCCTGTCCGGAGTCGTCCTGCTGCTGGCCGGCGCCCGCGGCCACCACCACGGGCACGTACCTCTCCAGTTGTTTCTCCACCCGGCTGCCTAGTTGCACCCTGCCGAACTCGTAGAGGTCGTTGCGCAGTGACTTGACGAACTCGCGTGCCTTCGTTCCCGCTTCGGCGTGCGTTTTCCTCGCCCCGCGGAAGGCCTGGTCCAAGGCTGTAACACTGTACGGCTGCGCGGCGTGCGCGGCCAAGCGCGGCACCCACGGCCGTACGGCGGGCAGTTCCAGCACGAACGAGCGGTTGTAGGTCTTGTCTGCGAACTCCAGCGTCGACTCGTCCTGGTTGGCAGTGCCGACGAACCAGATGTTGTCCGGCAGATGGATGGCTTTGCCGCCCACCATCCAGTTGGGTTGCCTGCCCAGTCCAGTGGGGGCGAGTTGGATGGGCTTGCCGTCGTTGTTCTCGAGCTTGGACAGAAACACCGAGAAGTACTGCTCTGGACGCGACAGGTTCATCTCGTCGAGCACTATGAAATAGGGGCGGTGGCGGAATCTCGGTGTCTGCGCCCGGTAGATGGCCTGCAGGAACTCCGACTCGTCGAACCGTTTCTCGAAAGTGTTGTAGTGGCCGATGAGGTCGTGGCGGTCGCGCCAGCCCGCTTGGACCTCGATCACCACGCAGTCGGTGCCGAGTGCTCGCGCCAGCGCCTTGGGCAGCGAGGTCTTGCCGATACCGCTGATGCCCTCCAGCAGGTGGAGCCTGCTCATGTGCATGCCTCCGAGCGTGGCGCACACGTCGTTGAGCCGGTAGGCCCGGTCGGACCCGGTGAACATCTTGGCTTGGAGGGCGAGCGCGAGCTCCGCCAAGTCGGGCGCTTCGTCCACCAGCACGCCCTCCTCGTTCAGCTCGTCATCGTCGTCCATGGCGACGCAGTTTGGGAACAGTGGCGATGTGGGATCGGGGCGATCCCGATAGAGCTCCTCCACGCTCGCGCGCAGCTCTCCGATGCGTGTCTGGTAGCCGCGTTCGAGGATGGCGAAGTGTTGTTCGGCGTCGGCGAGCTGCTTGATCTGGAGGTTGCTGATCCGGTTCGCCAGCGCCTGGCCGCGCAGTTCCTCCAGCTCGTAGCCGAGTCGCTCGCGCTCGGCGTTGAGTTCGCGGTTCTGCTGTTCCAGACGGCGCAGTCGGTCGAGCGTGTCGTCGTCAAGTCGGGCGGCGAGTTTGTCGCGGAGGTCCCTATTCGCCTCCTTGACAGCATGGAGCTGGTCGAGGATGTGGCTTGGGTCCTCGATCCCGTACCTTTCCCAGTCGCTCTCCAGCCTCCGCAGCCTGGCCGACAGCTCGCCTACCAGCTGCTCGGCGGCGTCCGCCCGCACGGTCGTGGTGTGCAGCTCCACCTGCACCGCCGCGATCTCGGCGGCCGCTCGCGCGGCCACCTCGGCCTCGATCGCCGCATCGCGCCGCTCACCGGCGATCTGCGTACGGCGCGCCTCGGCGAGCGCGGCGCGCAGCTCCGCCTGCTCTGCCTTCAGCGTGTCGCGGGCGGCCTGGAGCTCGACGCGGTCCTCGTCGAGCCGCGCTAACCGCCGCCGATGGTCGTCCCGCAGGGCGTCAGCCTCCTCTTGGAGCCGCCGGTCGAAATCGTCGCGGCGACGGGTCAGCTCGGTCGTCAGAGCCTGGTGGGCGTTCGCCGCAGCGGCGACGAAGCCCTCTTCCGCGTCCTGCTCGAGGGCGCGGAGTTGGTCCTCGCGTGCAGCCAAGGCCAGACTCGTTTTTTGGATCTTGGTTTGCTGGTCGGCCAGGTTCTGGCGTTCGCCGGCGAGGCTTCGGCGCTCCTCCTCCAGCGACTTGCGGGTCTCCTCGGCTTGGCGCTCCCGCTCGCTGGCTGCCGTGGCGCATTTCTGGTACGCCAGACGCTGCATGTCCAACGCGTCCAGCACCTCGCCCAGCCGCGTGACGTCCGCAGGCTCGATTGTCATGGCAGTCATGTCGGCGGCCGGCACGCCTTCCGCCGTCATGACTGCCTCCACCTCTGCTGGATCGGCTTGTCGAGCCCGCTCCAGCAGGGTCTTGAGCGCCTCGGTCTTCCTGGCGACGCTCGTGCCGTTGTTCTGCCTGGTGCTGCCCGAGCGGCGACTACGCTTCGACATCGTTTCCCTTCGGTATCGGCAGATTGAGGTGTGCCGCAACGGTCTCCTGCGCCAGTTGCCAGGCGAGCTCGGCGAACGCGGGACTGAGCGGGGTAAGCCCCGCGTGCGAGCCGGGGGAGTTGCGGTCTTTCGAGAGGTTCGTCAGGTCGGTGATTAAAGTTCGCCGATGGGCGGCGAGCCTGCGGAAGGGGTGGGCGGAGTCCCCGGCGGCGGCCGACAGAGTGGCGGCGGCGAGCAGGCTGGGGGAAGTGGCGCTGTCAGGGTTGTTGAACGCCTTTAAGACCGTGCGCCAGTCCGCAGCCTTGATCGGCGCGTATTGTGAGAACGGCAGGCCCAGCTCCGTGAGCGCTCTGGTCAGGCGCTCGCGTATGGACTCGTTCCTGGCGATCGGCACACGCCGGCGGCGCACGAGACCGCGCAGCACGACCTCGTGCAGTCGCCAGGCGTTGCGCACGACGTCGGCCACTTCGGCGGTGTGGTCGCCGGGCCGCCGCACCCTGTTGATGTCGCGTTCCAGGAGCGTCAGCAGTTCTAACACCGCCTGCTCGTCGCGGATGCGATGGGTGAATCGGGCCTCCAGGTCCTCCGCCAGCCTCCGGCGAATTTCCCGATCCATCTGGTCGAATTCCGCGTACAGGGCCTGGCTCGACCGGCCGAGCAGCTTGTCGATGGCGCCGCGTAACGGGGGGCTGTGCTGTGCCCGAGTGGCGACGAGCCGCCGCAGGTACGTGCTGGGCCGTCCGGAGAACGGATTGCGCGCGACCCAGGTCACGCTCGCGACGCCTTCCTTGGCCTGCTTGGACAGCCCGAGCGCGACAGGCAGGAATACCGGTTGCCCGGCGCTCACCACCGAGACGCGGGCCACGACGCGTTCCGGCGGCGCCTGCTGCCAGGGTCGGTCGCGTCGAATCCGCCTGCCGAGGCGTTCACCGCGTGAGACCGCCTCGACGATGTCCTCGTGGCCTGGCGGCCCAACGGAAGGACCCATAGCGGGCGGGGGGACGGGCAGGGCCGACACATGTAGCGGCGCGCCCGCGGTCCGGAATCGCACGCTCGCGCGGTTGACGCCCTCCCACTGCGCCGGAGCGATCTGCGGCTCCTGAGTAGAGGCCGGCCAGAGGGTGCCGGTGACGGGGTCCTGGTAGACATAGGTGACGATGGTCTTGTCCGGATCGAGGAAGCCGTCCTTCATGGCCGCGGCCCCTCGCTCGGTTACCACGCCGTGCTGGTCGAGGTAGGAGAGCTGGCGCAGGTCGTCGCGGACGAGTTCGAGCAGGTCCGGGTGCAGTTGCAGCAGCTCGGCCATAGTCGTCGTGTTGCGGTGTCCGGCTCGGGCGAGACCTAGCACGGCCTTTTGGAAGGCGTTGAGGTGCTGCTCGTAGACCAGTGGTGCCAGCACGCGGTATTGCCATGCCGGCCAGAGCAGCCATTGCAGCCTGCCCCGATAGCTCACGTACTCCGACATCAGCACGGGTGTGTCAGGACCGAACGACACCGTGCCTCCCTTCGCACAGCTCGCGGAAGGCGACGAGTCCTTCGGCGAGCGACCGGCCGAGGAGCTGGTCGTGTGGAGCCGTGTCACGATCAGCCATCGCCGGGTCGCCCACAGCGATGAGCAGCCGACGTTGCCTGCTCATGGCCACGCACATGCGACTGTCGCGGAGCAGGTGGCCGTAGCGTCTGACCGCCGAGCCGGGCTCGTCCGACCACGGGCTGCTTCTGGTGACGGAAAGCAGGACGACGTCGAACTCCATGCCCTGGAAGGCGTCGACCGTGCCGACGCGCAGGCGTTCGCGGGGACGGCGTTCGTCTGTCCACGCCATATGAGGCATCGGCCCGAAACGGTCTTTGTCGTCCTTGACGCCGAGCCCCGCGTCCACGAGAAGATCTTCCAGCCGTAGCTGCTGCGCCTTATAGAAGGTGATCACGCCGAAGCTGAGCCTACGATTGGCGTCCAACGCCATCAGGGCGGCCAGCTCGCTGACGAGCCGCTTCGCCTCGCATTCGCGGACGAAGCTGTGGCCGTCCCTCTCCTCGCCACCCGTCTCGTGCGGAACGTCGATCCACGCGGCGACCTTTCCGTGGTAGGGCTGCAGGGAGTGGGTGAGCGCGTGCGTGGACGGATGCGGCCGGACCGCGCGCGGGCCGCCGTAGAAGACCCTGCTCACGAACTCCCCTAAGTGGGGATGCATGCGGAACTGCTCGTCCAGCCGTATCGTGCGCAGCCGGGGTTCGATGCCGTCGAACATGTCGAACCACCGCTCGAACAGGCTGCGTGACAGGTCCGAGGAAGTGCTGATGCGGTTCGTACGGCGCAGCTCCCTCTCCAGCTTCAGCTCCAGGGCGTGCGGAAGCTGCTTGTGGTCGCCGACTAGGACGATGCGCTTGCGCGCGCAGGCAAGCGGGATCATGAGGTCGAGCGGGTTGGCCCGGGCTGCCTCATCGACGATCACCGTGTCGAAGACCGGCAGCGGCGCGTCCACGATTCGGTGCATCTCGCTGGAGTCCACCTGCTGGACCGTGGTCGCGAGCACGGAGTTGTATCGGCGCAGCGTCGCCTCCACCAGAGACAGGTCATCCTGGAGATCGGCTCGAAAGGCGCGCAGCACCTCACCGACATTGTCCGGCTCGGCCGCCACGCGCTCCTCGACCGCGTCGATGATGTCCTGGAGCAGCACGAGGATGGCGGGGTCGCGACCGGTCGTGCCCTCGAGATGCCGCTCGGCGGAGATCCGGTCGAACAGCCGCTCGCACAGAAGCCGCAGCTCGCCGATCACGGCCTGCACGTCTCCTCTGTCGAGCTGGTCCGCCGCCTGGTCCAGTAGGGCGTGGTCCCCCTCGTCGAGGAGGTCGTAGCGGTCGAGCAGAGCGCGTGCCGTCCTGGCGCGCTCCGGGCCGTCATCTGCGAACGACTCCGCGCTGACGCGGATCGACCTGATCACGGCGAGCGCGGTTCTGCGTACGGGCGCGGCCAGGTGCAGCTGAGCGTTGATGCGTCCGTGGACGGCAGCACGAGCCTGGTCGAGACGTCCGCGCAACGGGGGCGGAAGCAGCTCTCCCACCGACCGCCTGACCTTGTCGAGCAGATCCAGTAGGTCGCGGGCGGTCGCCGGGTGCGCATCGTAGGCAGCGGCAATGCGCCGCAGGTCGTCCAGGTGTTGCCTGGTCCTGACGTCGGGCCGGTGCTCTTGGAGGTATTCGTCGAGTCTGGCCAGGGTCTCCTCGCGCCAGCTACGGGCGCTCTGAGCCTGGCGCCCTGGCCGGGAGTCCACCCGGGTAGGCGGCATTCCCCTGCGGCGTGCTTTGCCCACGACATTGTCGACCGCGTCGTGCTGGTAGCTGGTGATCAAAGTACGGTTGAGCGCGAGCGCCTTCTCGTCGATCTGATCCAGGCAGTGCAGGAGGGCGCTGATGAACTGCGTCTTGCCGGTGCCGGGAGGCCCCTGGACGAGGAGGATGTCAGGCGTGGTCAGGGCGAGTTTCAGCGCCGCCCGCTGCGCGTCGGTGGGCCCGCCTCCGCCGAAGACGTCTCTGACCGCCTGGGAGAGTATTTCGCTCTCCCCCATGATCCGCCGCGGCGTGCCCGCTGAGACGTCGATGCCCTCGATCAACTGGGCGAGGCCGCGCATCTCCGCGTGGCCGGACCAGATCCGGCGCTTGGCCTGCTCACGTCGGCTCAGCCGGATCCGGTCGCCGGTGAGCGCGCGGAACAGGTGCCCGGACGAGGACGGATCATCGGCGTCGAGGTCGTCGCGCAGCGGCGTGACATCGATCGCGTCGATGTCCGGCCGCACGCCGGCGAGGGCGCCGGACACCGTCTGGCCGCCGCGGGACTTCTGGTCGCCTGTCAGTTCCGGCGGAAGATCGCTACCCGCCTCGAGGTCGAGCTTTCCCCCGTAGGACTTCAGCGCGCGTAGAAAGGCTGCCGAGCGCTCGTCGCCAGCGAGGTGGAAGCGCCAAAGCCCGTCGGGCAGCAGTTCCCACCGCTCGTAGCGCGCCGACTTGAGCCTGAGAGCCTCCTCCACGAGCGCCTCGCGCTCGATGTCGTTGTAGGCACTCCACATCTCGATATAGGAGCGTCCCTCCTCCATGAGACCGGCGAGCATCGCGCGTATCTGCTCCGTCGCGACCGCCTCCGCGACGTCGACGAACGACAGCTCGACCTCGCTGATCCTGATCCAGCGGCTCGGCTGTCTTCTGCCGCTGGGCACGATGCGAACGATCTGCAGCCGGTCGTCGCGCAGCCCCACGTCAGCGATCCAGCGGCGGCCGTGCATGCTGAAGGGGCGCACCTCTGGGGTCTCCGTGTCGGCTGGGCCGCCGCTGTGGACGATCCGGGAGGGGCCGGGTGAGAGCGTGAACTCTTCTCCCAGCCAGGTGTAGACGCTCTGGGAGCCCGCCGATGAGCGGACCTGGTCCGCCACGTAGTCGTCCACGCCGATGACGAGACGCTCACCCAGCGAAACGCCGGGGAACAGGTGGCACTGGACGACGAAGGGGTCACGGGCTTCACGCGTACCCGTCAGCACCCAGCTCACGGTCTTCATGCCCGAGTCGAGCACGGCGTCAAGCTGGGCCCGATCGACCGCCATCGCCTGCACTGGCGTTCCGCCGCCAACGGGAACGACGACGACGTCGTGCGCGGAGCCCGGCGCGGGCCTTCTGAGGAACACTTCCGCCGACGGATTCCGCAGCCATCCCTGCGGGGTGCCGCACGGCTGCAATTCGACAGGGACGGCCTCTCCCGTGTGCAGTTCATGGGCCTTCACGTCAGCTCTCCGATCGCCGTGGCAACATAAAGGTCAGCGCACGATGGACGCGGCTGTCCTCGCCGAAGTGCAGGAACCACGGCATCCGTACGTCCTCGACGAACTCCGATCCGGGGAAGACCATCCGGCCTGCCCCACCCGCAGCCGGGACCCGTCTCATCGCGGTGGTGCCCACGTTGCGCACGGTCACGTCGTAGGCACCGTTCCAGGTCAAGCGCGCGACTGAGGTGTGCGCGTCGCCCCCGAGCACTCGCGTGAGCCGCGCTGTCACGTTGACCGGCTGGCCTCCCTGGAGCACCAGATACTCCGTCCGGGGAGCCAAGTGCTGCGCCCTGCCGGCGAACCCCGCCGGAAGTACGTCGTGCGCTTGGACCACCACGATTTGTGGCGGCTCCGCCCGACACCACGGGCAGAACATGCAGAACGCATAGTACGTCTGCCGGCACGAAGGGCACACGATCGTGAGATCGGCCGCGGCGTGTAGTGCGTCCGCCCAGGTGTGGAGTCCTGGACGGCGATACGGAGTGCGGACACCTTCTTCGAAGGTCTGCTCGAACAGTGCCCGCAGCCGCTTCGTCAGGACCAGACCGGGCTCCAGTCCGTGCGAGGAGCGATTCCTGTCGTCGTCGGAGTGGCCGACCCACGGCAGCAGACCGCGCTGGACATCCTCCTGGTACTCGACGGGGCCGTCTTCCACAAGGTCGCCTAACAGTGGGTGGTTGGCGACCAGCGTCTCGTAGGCGACCGTGGCGAAGGAGTAGGCGTCGCTGAACGGTGTGTTGCCGCTGAGCCGCCGCAACAGCTCCGGCGCGGCGTAGAACGGCGTCTTCACCACACGGTCAGCCGGAGAGCTCTCGACGCGCAGGTTGTCCGCATCGACCAACCAGACCTCGTCATGCTCCGGGTCTGCCGAGACGAGGATGTTGCCGGGGGAGACGTCGCCGTACACGATGCCGCGGCCGTGCATCCGGCCCAGCACGTCGGCGCACTTCGCGAGCAGGCGCAGCCTGCGGCTAAGCCCACCGCCTCTCGCGTACCAGGGACCGAGGTCGCCTGCGGGCGGCTGGCAAAGGGACTCCATCGAGGCCATGTCCTCCAGGAGCTCCATAACGTATCCGACATGCGGCTCGTCGAGCCGGACGATTGGTCTGCTGACGGGCAGGTCCTCGATCGGAAGCCAGCGGAGCCGATCAAGACGCTCCCGGATGTCGTCACCCAACGACGGCTGGCCGTCGTCAAAGCAGATCTTCACTGCCAACCTGCTGCGCTTAACCCGCAGCACCACACCCTGGCCGCCTTCTCCGATCGGCGTCCCACGGTCCAACTGATAGGTGTTGCCGCGCTCGTCACGGACATACTCCGGTATATGTTCCACGGTCATGGTCATGGCGCGTCCAGATCCTGCAGGCGGGGCGCCACTCGTCCGGTGACCTGACGGAACTGGCTCGTCACCTTCGCCGTGACCCACCGGAAGCTCCGCGCGATCTCGTCGACCTGGTCGGCGCGCAGGACGTCCCAGCCTGGCGTGGCGAACGTGGTGAGCACGTGCTCGGCCTCGGGAGTGCGATCACTGCCGATGCCCATCGCGAGCCGTACCGCCTTGGCGGCGCGCCCTTCCGACAGGAGCGCGTCGAGCGGCGCCTCCCAATCGTCGGTGGGCGCGCCGTCGGAGACCAGTACCAAGGCAGGAGTGAAGGCCGACTCGGGAACGACCTCGGGGTCCTCGATCAGCCGGCGCGTCAGATCGAGCGCGTCGCCGAGCGGAGTCCTTCCACCAGCCACGACTTCGCTCCACTCGGCTTGCGACGCCGGTATCAGCGGCATGTGGAGCCTCGCCTCGTCGCCGCCAAAGGTCACCACGGCGACGTGGATCTGGCCTCGGGGCGAATCCTCCGCGGCGAAGGCGGAGAACATCACGCGCATGCTGTCATTGAGCACGGCGATCTTCTCACCGTGCATGCTGCCGCTGATATCGGCAAGAACGAAGACCGGCAGGGGACGCGGTGGGCGTCGCTGCCGCGCGGCCATCGGCGTTTCAGACAACGGATCGGCGCTCAATGGTTGCCTCCTGGGGATTTTCTGTGCAACACAAAGCCGACTAGCGTCTCGCTCATGTTGATATCTGTCAACGGCGGAGCCCACGGCACGCGCTAAGGTAGCTGCTTGTCGAGCCGTGGGGTTATCGAGAGGAGCGTCGTGATACACAACTCGTTGGCATCCCAGCCCATCGCGTCGTACTTTGCCATGGTGCCGAGAACCATTTCGCGACGAAGATCGAAGAATCCCACAACGTAAGCATATGAGCTGATTTATCTTGACGCAGGCTCATACCTTCTTGACCACGATCGAGTCTGGGGACCGGCTTCTGCCAGTCGTCCACATCCGAGGCGAAGAAGTGACCTCCCCCTTTGCCAGCACGCGATGACAGCAAGCACGGCGTCGGAGATCCTGTCACCGTACGCCTCGACCACCGTCATCGGAGATGCCTCCGCTCGCCCTCGGGACGCGAGGCCATGCCAGGCGATCATCTTCCTATCACCTGGACCAGCCAGAGACAAGGCCTTGCAGTCAAGTACGAAGATCCGCAGCATCGGCTCCCGGCTCACCGTTGCGTTCCTCACTCAGCCTCTCCTGCGTTGGGTTTTCCGCGTCGGCGAGAGCGAGCCAGTCGGAGCGTCAGGCGCCGTCTTCGTCCGCGTGGCCGACGATATGGGCGCGAGCAGGGGCAGGGCACGCTCGGATGCAGCGCGCCGGCCAACTGATGAGCTGCGCTCCGGTTCCTGATCGGGCGGATGACTCCTCCACCCGCCCGCGCTCGGCCAGTCGGTCGGCGGTGTACCAGTCGCCAGCGTCGATATACGGCCTGATAAATCCGGTTCCGGATGGTCAGATCGTCCGGGACGACACTGCACGGGACTGCCGAAATCGCCCGAATTGTCGACGACACGTGAAAACTGACCCCCAAGCGATGGCTGAAATCTGACCCCTCTGCTGTCACCGTGGAGGGTGATCAAGGTGGAGGACTGGGCGGAGATCCGCCGGTTGCACCGGGCCGAGCAGATGCCGATCAAAGCGATCGCTCGGCGGATGGGCATCTCGAAGAACACCGTGAAGCGTGCACTGGCGGCCGAAGAGCCGCCGAAGTACCAGCGAGCAAGCAGGGGGTCGATCGTGGACGCGGTGGAGCCGCAGATCCGGCATCTGCTGGAGGAGTTCCCCGACATGCCGGCAACCGTGATCGCCGAGCGGATCGGCTGGACCAACTCGCTCACGGTACTCAAGAACCGCGTCCGGGCCCTGCGGCCCCAGTACAAGCCCGCCGATCCGTCGTCGCGAACCACCTACCAGCCGGGCGAGCTGGCCCAATGCGATCTGTGGTTCCCGCCGGTGAAGGTGCCGGTGGGTGCCGGGCAGACGGCGAGCCCTGGATCACCCCGGGTTGGTTGGAGGCTCCGGAACCTGGAAGGGTGAGGAGCTATG
>NZ_BAAAVI010000054.1:0-58223 GCF_039534445.1 Streptosporangium fragile
AGCGCTTCCCTGACACGGAAGAGGTCACTGGTTCAATCCCAGTATCGTCCACTCACCGTCACCCCAGGTCTTACGACCTGGGGTTTCGTGTTTCCCGGGTCACCGGCCACGACACCGGGAGCACGGGCGCCCCACAATGATCCGATGCGGCCGAACCTTCTTGTGATCTACACCACCCGGGTGGACGAGTGCCGTGAGTTCTACGCCTCACTCGGTATGGACTTCCGGCCCGAGCGGCACGGCGACGGGCCTCTCCACCACGCCGCCGTCCTGCCGGACGGCACCGTCTTCGAGATCTACCCGGCCGGGGCAGGCCGGGAGACCGGCGCGTTACGGCTCGGGTTCGCCGTCGAGGAGTCGGCCGGGCGTCCCGCCGGGCGCCGCGTGCTGCGGGACCCCGACGGACGCGCCGTGGAGGTGCACACCGGCGGCTGAACCGGTCGTGACCGCGCCTCGCCCAGCCACGGAGATTCGCGGGCCACGGCGTGCGGCCCGCGCGAAGATTCGCGGGCTACGACGTGCGGCCCGTCACGGGAGCGGCCCTCTCCGCGATTCTGTCGCACAGCGCGGTCATGACCTGCCAGCCCTCGTCGAGCACGCGCCGGACGTCTTCCGGGCGCCAGCCCGCGCGTTCTCCCAGCGCGCGGTAACCGAGCTCCAGGTGCTCCTGATCAGCCTCGCTGTGCAGCCCGAAGTATCCGCTCTCACCGTAGACGGCGCTCGCCGTGCCGAGGAACACCAGGCCGCTGCCCTCCAGCACCAGGTGGGCGAGCACGATCCGCTCATCCGCGGTCGAGATCGTCATCCGGTCGACGAACCACGCCGACGCCGCGGCCACCACCGGGTCCCACTCGGCGTCCCGGCCGTCGCGCCCTTCCGCGAGCAGCCGGTTGTGCCCGATCTCCTCCAGGAGATGAGCCGAGGCGAGGCGGCTCAGCGATTCCTCCGTCTCCAGCGCCGCGCGGACCAGCATGACCCGCTGGAACGTGTCCGACCAGACCTGCAGGTGATCGGCGATGCGGGCGCGGACGGTCGCGGCTCCGTCGCCTCCGCATGAGCGGACGAGCTTCACGAGCGCGCTCTCGCCGAAGGTCTTCATGTAGCGGTCGTTTTCTTCCCGCAGCATATCGAGGGCTGACATGGGCCGTTTTCCCTTCGGTCGGCTTTCTACGTGCGCTTGTTCGTACGGATTCATGGAAATACGGTGGGGAGTCCACAGGAATGACGCGATGCAGGTCGTCCGGGGTCCGCCGTCAAGAGTCCCTCCCTCTCCGGGGCGTACGGCCCTCTCCACGGCGCACGGCGGCACCCGATCTGCCCTGGAACAGGCGCGCCTCAGTCGAGCTCGGGAAAGCCGCAGAGACCGCGCAGGCCTTCGCCGTCGCACATCACCCGCTTGGCGGCGGGGGCCTTCTCGCACATGACCACGGGAACGGACGGGACGTGGATGTAGCTCGGGTATGCCTGGGCGGACCCTTGGTAGGGGCGTGGCGGCCGGCCGCAGAACGGTTCCATCGGCATGCCGATCGCCCGGATGACCCGGTGAGCGTGCTGATCGATCATCGTGACGCAGTGCTCTATGCCGCGGTGCCGCGCCAGAGCGTAGGCGGCGTGGTACAGCATCATTCCCACGCCGGTGTAAGGCGTCAGGTCTCCCGGGACGTCGGGGGATCCGTACGTCCGCCCGCGATATCCGGGGGTCACGGCCAGCAGGCGCAGGTCCCAGCATTTCGTCGCCCGGAACCCTTCGTGGTGGGCCCGGATGTCGTCGTCCGTCGCGGCGTCTCCCAGGACCGCCCTCACCGTGATCAGATCGCCGGGACGTACGCCGCTGAGCAGCCTGATGCATGCGGCGAGACGGCCCTGCCGGCGATCGACGACCGCGAGGAAGGTGCTGCTCTCCTCGTGCGCGGCGTATTCCGCCGCCAGCAGATCACGATGATCGCCGTACGTCTCGCTGAAGACGACCGACTCCAGACGCCGGCACGCGTCGGGCAGGGGTCCGAAGGGACCGGCCAGAAGAACCGTGAAGCGGGTTCCGTTGTCCGCCGGGAGGAGTCCAAACGCGCTTACGTCCTCAGGTTCGTACCGTCGGTCCTCGCGAAAGTGATAGGGGGACGGATGTCCGGTCCCTGGCGCGTTCACAGATCCTCCCCCATGGTTCCCGGTATTCGCCTCGGCCGAGCTCCCGGGTGTTCCCGAGGGCCCCGGTCCGGCCGGCAGCCCGGCGGCGACGCGCCGGCCGGTTCGCGCCCCTCGCCGGACGGCTGGAGCCGTCCCTCCGGACCGGCCGTGCACTCCGGAGTCTGATGAACCGGGCGGGCGCGGGACAACGGCGGTGCCCCGTCAGCAAACTGCATGGCACCTTGTTCCTCGACGTTCCTCGACATTCCCCGACATTCCCCGACGGCCCCCGACGTTCCCCGGCGGATCGCTCCATCGTGCGGCGGCGCGTTCCCGGAGCCTTGCGAGGGGAGCCCCGTCCTCCGGTGGTCCCGGGCCGTTTCCCGGGGATCCCGCCCGTTCGGGCCGATCGCGCGGGGTCTCACCCGCGCTCCGTCCACGGGGCGATCGGCTCCCGGCGGTCACGCGGTGGCCTCCGACTCCCAGAACGCCGCCTCGTCCCGCTCCTCGGGCGTCCGCCGCTCCAGCAGCCCGCCGCGCGCCGCCAGGACTCCGGCCTGGAAACGGCTCGTCGCCTGCAGCTCTTCCATGATCTCCGCGACGTGCCGGCGGCAGGTCCGCAGCGACATGCTTAATCGCCGTGCGATCAGCTCGTCCTTCGCGCCGCTCGCCAGCAGCCGGAGGATGGTCCGTTTGAGCCCGCCTCTGGCGACGCCGTATCCGGGATCGACCCGGGCGTCCGGGACGAACGGCGCCGCCGACGACCAGAGCAGTTCCAGTCCGCGATGCAGGAAACCCACCACGGAGGGCTCACGCAGCAGGAGCGCGCCGCCGGGCTCGGAGCCGCCGGGGATGAAGGCGACCTCACGGTCGAAGATGACGATGCTGTCGGGGATCTCCCCGCACGTGCGCACCTCGCAGCCGGCCTCGGTCCTCCGCGCCAGGAAATCACGCATCACGGGATTGACGCGCACCGGATGCTGATAGAGCGACCTCACCTTCACCCCGCAGGCCAGCAGTTCCACATCGTGGGGGAGCGAATTCCCGATCGCCTCTCCGGAGAAACTCCCGGGGTGGGCGCTGAACACCTCGGCGGAGCATTTCCGCCCGGCCCGGGTCAGGACCGCGCGGACCTCGTCCGCGTCGGTGAGGACGTCGATGGCCTCACGCCCGTTCCGGGCCTGGCGGCTCTCGAAATAGGCGGGGTTGAGCGCGAGCAGCTGGGATTTGAGGCCCTCGGTGCGCTTCTCCCATTCCATGATCTTCATCTCGATCGGGGTCACGAGCCCCGCGATCGCCGCCTCCGGACTCGACGGGACCAGCACCGAGGCCTGTCCCGGCGCGGGGCGCAGCAGGTGCAGCCTCTCCAGGTCCCTGAGTCCCGACTCGACGTCGGCGACATCCAGCGACAGGTCCTGAGCCGCTTCGCCGATCTGCGACGAACGCATCCTTCCCCGCCGGACGACCCACTGGTACAGATCGATCGCCGCCGGGGAAAGTCCATGCTCCTGAGGGAGGGAGTTCTCGGTTTCCTTCACCTGTGCTCCTCGGTCCAAGAGCGCCGCGGCCGGCTCGGGAGCCCGGCCCGCGCAGCCCTGATCATGACGGGACCGGCCGGCCGGTGCCGGTCGCCGGGATTGTCGTCTGCCGACCGACAGCAGCATGACGAGGAGCGCTTGGACGGCACTTGGCCGATTCCTGAGGTCCGCTTGTGCCGCCCACCGCGCTCCGCGGCGGACCCCGGCGAGGCCCGCCATCACCGCCCCAGGGGCATGCCGTAAGGTATGGAAATCGCTTTCCAGGCACCGGTTCTCCGCGCGGCCCACCGTGACGGAGCCCCGTTCCCCTCGTCGGCCCCGCGGGATCGGTGCGGGCACGCGGTTTCCCCCGGCCTCGCGCGCGAAGGAGATGCCATGACCGACCGGGGCAACGCGCCCTACTCCCCCGACTGGGCGCGGGTCCGGCGTCGCGTCGCGACGAGACCGTGGGCGGCGGGCGTTCTCGCCGCGGTCCGGGAGGATTTCTCCCGCTGGGCGCGCGACCTCGTCATCCCCGGGCCGGACGGGCAGTCCGCGTGGGCCCACACCTACTTCTGCGACGCTGACGGCGCGCCGCTCACCTTCGGGGTGACAACCCCGGAGCGGCACGTCTGCCCCCAGTGCGGCAGGACCTACACCGGTGACCCCTGGGACGGGGCGTGGCGCACGAAGATGCACAACGCGGTGGCGGCGCAGGCGCAGCGGGCCGCCCTGCTGGTGCGCCTGTCTGAGGACCCCCGGGAGACTGCGGCCGCCCGCGGCGAACTCGAACGCATCTTCGCGACCTACTCCCGCGACTACCTCTCCTACGAGCCGCACGGCGCCAACGCCGGTCAGGGCCGCGTGCAGCCCCAGTGCCTCGACGAGGCGGTCTGGGCCGTCGGGCTGCTCCGGGCCCTGCGCTGGGCCGGCGACGTGCTGACGCCCGCGACGTCGGCCGCCGTGGACGACACGGCCCGGGTGATCTCCGACCTGCTCCGCCCCCAGTTCGGCCTCATCCACAACATCCGCTGCTGGCTCGTCGCGGCCCTCGCCGAATGCGCCGCCCGGCTGCGCGACGAGGAACTGCTGGCGTGGTGCCGCGACAGCGAGTTCGGCGCGGAGGCGCAGATCCGGGAGGGCTTCCACCCCGAGGGCCTCTGGTACGAGATCAACCCGCACTACCACTACTACGCCGTCTCGGCACTGCTCTCCTACCGTGAGGCGGCGGGACCGGCCGGGCTCTCCGCGGAGTCGGCCCTGCGGCTCTCCCGCGCCATCACCGCCCCGCCGCACCTCGCCTACTCCGACACCCGGCTGCCCGCGTACGGCGACGGCTGGCCGGAGTGCTACGTCGGCGACTTCGCCCCGCAGGCCGAGGCGGCCTGGACGATCGTGCCGGAGGAGCCCGTCGATCTCGCGCCGTACTACACGCGCCCGCGTCCCGCGCCGGTGCGGCTGTGGTCCGGCGCCCAGTCACCCTCGGCGGCGCCGGCGGAACTGACCGGCCGGTCATCGGTCGCCGCCCTGGTCTTCGGCCCCGACGACATCGCCCCGGCGGCGGTCGCCGGGAACGGGGGCTCGTTCGTGTGGCCGCACGCCGGAATCGGCCTCCTCCGTTCCACGCGCGTGCGGCTCGCGATGCGGTTCGGCCCCGACAGCGGCTGGCACGACCACCGGGACAAGCTCAACGTCGACGTGGAGACGGCCACCGGGTGGTCGAGCCTCGATCTCGGGACGAGCGGCTACGGGTCGGAGTTCACGACGTGGATGCGCTCACCCGTCGCGCACAACCTCGTCATCGTCGACGGGAGGCGGCAGCCCGAGCACGCGGGCCGGCTCCTCGAATCGTCGGAGCGTCACCTCGTGGCCGAGTCCGCCTGGGACGGCCACGTCCTCCGCCGCGCCGTCTCGGTCGACGAGGACGGCTGGACGGACGAGCACACCGCCGCGCTCGCCGGGCCCGGCGGCATCGAATGGGTTTTCCACGGGGACGGCGCGTTCACGCCGGAGGGCGCCGGCGCGGGGGAGCCCGTGCGCCTGCGCGGCGACGTCGGCCACGACTGGCTGCGCGACGCGTGCCGCCTCGAGATCCCGCCGGACCGGCGGCTCCGCGGCGCGTGGAGCGTGGACGGCTCCCCGCGCCTGGTGCTGACCGTGCCCGACGGGTTCGAGGTCTACACGGCCGTCGCCGACGGCAACCCGACCGGCCGCCCCCTCGGCGTGCTTCTCCTGCGCGGGTACGACCGGCAGGCCCGGTTCCGCGCGAGGTTCCGGCTGCCCACGTCCTGACGTCGTCCTCCGGCCCGTGACGGACCGGGGTTCCCTGCCGGGGCCGGGCGGTTCGCGGCCCCGGCCGGCGCCCGGCGGGCTCCCCGCGCCGCCGCCCATCCCCCCGGGCCCGCCCTCCCGGCGGCACCGATAGAAGAGCGATGGGGAACGGATGCCGGGCCGTCTTAGGTTTCGGACATGACCACTCCGATCTTTGCGCTTTGCGATGAGTACGTCACCCGCTGGGCGGCCCTCGACCCGATCGCGGCAGGTGCCGAGGGGATCGTGTCCGAGTTCGTCGCCGCCACCGACCACAGCCCGGCGGGGAGCGCCGCCCGCGCCGAGCTGATCCGCTCGACCCTGAAGCGCCTCGACGCCCTGGTCCCGACCGGGGAGCCGGATGTCCGGGCGGCCACCCACCTGCGGGAGCGGCTGGAGGCCGAGCTCGCCTGGCACGACCTGGGCGAGCCGCTGCGCTGGGTGGCGGCGCCCTACGGGCTGCCCTACCGGGTGCGCTCCAGTGTCGTCCTCCTCCCCCACGGGAACGACGACGAGTGGCGTGACGTCGCCGCCCGTCTCGCGGCGATCCCGGCGATGCTCGCCGGCTGGCGGGAGAGCCTGGAGGCGGGCCTGGCCGCGGGCCTGCGGGGCGCGCGCAGGCAGGCCCTGGCGATGGCCGACCAGGCCGCGCAGTTCGCCGGGGAGGGCGACACCCCTCCGGCGCACGACGCCTTCGTGGCCACCTACGGCGACGGGCCGGTCAAGGAGGAACTGGTCCGGGCGGCGGCCGCGGCCCACGCCGCCTACGCGGAGGTCGCGCGCTACATGCGTGAGGAGTACGCGCCCGGGGCGACCGAGGTCGACGCGGTGGGGCCGGAGCGCTACGCGGTCGCGGCCAGGATCAGCCTGGGCGCCGACATCGACCTGCGTGAGGCGTACGAGTGGGGCTGGGCCGAGCTGGAGCGCATCGGGGCCGAGATGGCCGCCGAGGTCGAGCGGATCAAGCCGGGCGCCACCGTCGAGGAGGCGACCGAGATCCTCAACCGGACCCAGGCCGTCGACTCCCTGGAGGAGTACCAGGCGTGGCTTCAGGAGCGCCACGACTGGGCGATCAAGCAACTGCACGGCACCCACTTCGACATCCCCGAGCCGTTGCAGGTCATCGTGGCCGAGGTCGACGTGAGCTCCACCTCCGGCGCGGCCTCCTACAACTCGCCCAGTGAGGACCTGTCCCGGCCGGGCCGCACCCTGTGGCCGGTCGGGGGGCGGACGCGGTTCGCCACCTGGAGCGAGCTGACCACGATCTTCCACGAGGGCGTGCCCGGCCACCACCTGCAGTTCGGCGCCATGCGCATGGCCGGGGACGGCCTGTCCAGGTTCGCCAGGGTCTCGTGGGTGGACGGCCACGGCGAGGGCTGGGGCCTGTACGCCGAGCGGCTCGCCGACGAGCTGGGCTGGTTCACCGATCCCGGCACCCGGCTGGGCATGCTCAACTGGTCGGCCCTGCGCGCCGCCCGGGTGGTCATCGACCTCGGCGTCCACCTCGACCTGCCGCTCCCCGACGGCTCCCGATGGACCTTCGAGAAGGCCTGCGAGGTGCTGCGCGAGCGCGGCCGCTGCGAGCCGCACCGGGTGGAGGCCGAGGTCGTGCGCTACTTCGGCTGGCCCGCCCAGGCCATCGCCTACAAGCTGGGCGAGCGGGCCTGGGTGGAGGCCCGCGAGGAGGCCAGGCGACGCCTGGGTGCCGCCTTCGACCTGCGTGCCTGGCACACCGCCGCGCTGGAGCTGGGACCGGTCGGCCTGTCCAGCCTGGCCGACGCCCTGCGCCGGATCGGCTGACCCCGGCGCCGCCGGCCGGGGGCGCCCGGACGCCCCCGGCCGGCCCGTCTTCACCTGCCGGCCATGGCCACGCCGTCACCGCCCGGTTCGTGGAAGGACGTCACCACCCGGGCCGTGGGAGGACGGTCACCGCCCGGGTCGTACGGCGGGGAACCGGCCAGTTGCGCGCGTACCCGGTCGGCGACCGCGGGCGGCATCGTGCCGACCAGCTGGAGCGCCTCCTCCGAGGCGCTCCGCGCGGCCTCCGGCTCGCCGACGGCGCCGTACGCCTCGCTGAGCATCACCAGGACGCGGACCTCGTAGAGCGGCGCGTCGATCGTGCGGAACAGGCCGAGGGCCTGGTGGAGGCGGCCGATGGCCTGCTCGGTCTGGCCGGAGGCCAGCGCGAGCTCGCCGAGCGCGAACACGACCCTCGCCTCGGCGAGCCGTTCCCCCGCGGTGCTCGCCAGTTCCAGGGCCCGGCGGAGCGTGCCGGCGGCCTCGTCGAGCTCGCCCGCGCGCAGCCGCGCGACGCCCAGGCCGTGCAGGGCGTACACCTCCCCGGTCGGGTCGCCGACGGCGCGCACGGTCGTCAGTGTCTGGTCGAACGCCTCGGCCGCCAGCGAGAGCTCCCCCGAGCGGAGACGGGCCTCGCCCAGCCGGTGCAGGACCTGCGCCTCCACCCGCCGGCTGCCGCCGGTCCTGCTGAGCTCCAGCGCCTCGACCAGCAGCCGCTTGGCCTCGTCGAGGTCGTCGCAGTCCAGCCTGATCTGCGCCATGCTGTGGAGCACGTAGGCGGAGGCGACCTGGTCGCCGGTCCCGCGGAAGATGGCCAGCGCGCGCCGGTACCGTTCCACGGCGTCGTCGAGGCGGCCGCTCATCCGGTCCAGGAAGGCGATGTTGCGGATGACCAGGGCCACCCCCAGCTCGTCCCCCGCGTCCTGGAACAGCTGCGCCGCCGCCTCGAAGTCGCGGCGCGCGTCGCCGAACCGCTGCTCGGCGATGTACAGCGAGCCGATCGAGTAGAGCATCGCCGCCTGCCCGCGACGGTCGCCGGCCCGCCGGGCGGCGGCCAGGGCGACCTGGTGGGTCTCCCGCCAGTCGTCGAAGTAGATCCTCGATTCGAACAGTGTCACGGCGCTGAGCGCGAGATCCCAGCAGAGCTCGACGAATCCCGCCTGCGCCGCCTGGCGGATGCCCGCGACCAGCGTCAGCCGCTCGCGCTCGTACCAGGGCAGGGGGGCCGTGACGAGCCGCTCGACCAGCCGCTCGGGGAGCGGCCAGCGCGGGGCGTCGCTGTGGACCTGCACGTAGTCGCCGCCGTACTCGCGGCGGTGCGCCTCCGCGGTGAGGAAGAGCAGCCCGCCGAGCACTCTCTCCAGCGCGGCGTTGCGGTCCGCGGCCGCCTCCTCGGCGGCGAGGCGCTCGCGGGCGAACACGCGGATCAGGTCGTGGAAGCGGTACTGGCCGTGCACGCCGTACCCGGCGTCCACCGCCTCGATCAGCTGGGTGTCGGCCAGGTCGTCGAGCAGGTCCTGCGCGTCGGCGGGGTCGCGGTCGAGCAGCGCGGCGGCGACCCAGCCGGAGAAGTGCCGGAACTCCAGGATGGCCAGCCGCCGGAACAGCCGCCGGGCGTCCTCGCTGACGCTCTCGTAGGTCAGTGAGATGCTCGCCCGGATCCCCAGGTCGCCGTGTTTGAGCTCGTCGAGCCTGCGGGTCTCGTCCTCCAGCCGGCCGACCAGCTGGTCGACCGTCCAGTGCGGGCGGGCGGCGAGCCTGGCGCCCGCGATGCGCAGCGCCAGCGGGAGGTGCCCGCAGAGCTCCGCCAGGGCGGCCGCGGACTCCCGCTCGGCCTGCACCCGTTCGACGCCCGCGATGCGGGAGAGCAGGTCCACCGACTGCCTGGAGTCGAAGAGGTCCACGTCGAGGTGGACCGCGCCGGGCAGGCCGGCGAGCCGGCCGCGGCTGGTGATGATCACGGCGGCCTCGGAGTTGCCCGGCAGCAGGGGCAGCACCTGGCTCTCGCTCCTGGCGTCGTCCAGGACGATCAGCATCTTCCGGCCGGCGAGCAGCGCCCGGTACATCTCCGCCCGCTCCTCCACCCCGTCGGGGATCGCGGTGCCCGGCACGCCCAGCGCCCGGAGGAAGCGTTCCAGCACCTGCCCGGAGCCGAGCGGATGCGACTCTCCGCCGTGCAGGTTGGCGAAGAGCTGGCCGTCCTCGTAGCGGCCGGCGACGCTGTGCGAGACGTGCACCGCGATCGTGGACTTGCCGATCCCCGGTTTGCCGACGACGGCGATGACCGGTACGGCGAGCCGCTGCGGGTCCTCCGCGGCGAACGCGAGCTGCCGGCGGATGGCTTCGACCAGCTTGATCCGGCCGGTGAAGTCCGCGATGTCGGTGGGGAGCAGGCGGGGGACGGTCCGGCGGGCGGGCGGGGCCTGGGCCGTCACCACCGCCTCTTCCTGGCGCTGTGGCTGCCGCCGCGGCAGGTCGAGGCTCTCGTCGGAGGTGAGGATCGCGTATTCCAGTTGCTGCAGGCTCTCGTTGGGCTCGATGCCCAGCTCGTCGATCATCGTCTGGCGGGCGCGGCGGTACACCGTCAGCGCCTCCGCCTGGCGCCCCGACCGGTAGAGCGCGAGCATCAGCTGGCCGCGCAGCCGTTCCCGGAGCGGGTGCTCCTCGACGAGCTCGCCGAGTTCGCCGACCAGCTCGTGGTGCCTGCCGAGTTCGAGCTCCAGCTCGACGCAGTCCTCGGTCGCGGTGATCCGGCGCTCGGTCAGCCTGCTCACCGCCGCCTGCACGAGCCGGCTCTCCTGGCCGTCGAGGGCGGGGCCCCGCCAGAGGGAGAGCCCGGCCCGGTAGTGCTCGACGGCCTCTTCCGGGCGGCGCTCGTCCTTGGCCAGGCGGGCCTGCCTGATCAGGTTCTCGAAGCTCTGGGCGTCGAGCTCGCCGTCGGCGACCCGCAGCGTGTAGCCCTGGGGGTGGGTCGCGATGACGTCGGGGCTGCCGTGGGCGGTGAACAGCCGCCGCAGCGAGGAGATGCAGATCTGCACCTGCGCGCGCGAGGTGGAGGGGAGGTCCTCGCCGTAGATCGCGTCGGTCAGGCGCCCGATGGTGACCATGCGATTGGCCTCCAGCAGGAGGCAGGCGAGGACGACCTGCTGCCGGGGCGCTCCCAGGTCCAGCCGTTGGGCGTCGGCGGCGACCTCCAGCGGACCGAGAATCCGATACTCCACCCGCATCTCCTCACAGAAAGCGCGGCCCGCCGGGAATTAACCGCATGTTTTGGTGTAAGAGACGCGTCAGGCGTCCAATCTTTGCATGGAGTTATACGGAAACACGTCCGTGGGCCGACCTCTCACCATCCTGAACATATGACCCATTGATCATGAGAAGCGACCTTATATGAATGAATCACTATCTGACCGGGGATCATACAGCGTCCCCCGGGGGAGAACCAGGGGGGTTTGTAATGGTCTGACCCGAATCACGGAGACACGGCGGGTTTGATACGCGAAAAAGCGGCCGGAAGCCTCGGACGGCTCCGACCGCTTCAGCGGACCACCCCACCCCCCGGCGAGCGCCGGGGGCACTGGATCAGCCCCAGGGGGTGTTGCTGGCGAGCACGACGGTCTGCGGGCTCCCCGCGGCCACGGTCGGCGCGAGGCCGGGAACGAGCGCGGCGCACCCGAAGATGGCAGCGATGGTGACGATGCGACGGATGATGTCGGAGTTCCGCATTTCATACACCTCTTTGTTTTCCCGGTGGCCGTTGACCGCCGTTCGCCTGGTTGCATGGAAAACGTATTGAGGGCCGCCATCCGCGCTTTATCTGATTCCTTCCGACCCCTTATCCGGCCGGCCCGCCGCGGCGGGCCGGCCGGCGCGGTCGATGGATAGCCGGGCGAAGGCGGGCCGATAACACGCCGGTGGACCCTGATGGGACCCGGGGCCGGACAGCACAGGCCGGGGCCCCGGACCGGACAGATGGGTCTTCTCACCATGAGCATCGCCACGCAGGCACTTGACGGCGTCTACGGCCGATCCGCGGCCGGTGTCCGAGCTCGCCTGGAGCGAGCCGTGGGCACGGACTGGCAGCCGGTCTCCGAAGCGGAGACCGACATCAATGGAAACGTGGAGGAATGGACGGAAAAGCACATGGAACGCGGGCTCTACCGCCTCGTGTTCGTCACCGACCTCTATTTCGCCGGACTCGGGATGACCGCCTCCTACCCCGAGATCACGGTCCTGTTCCGGATGCACGACGACCACACGCCCCACCACATCCAGGTCGTGCTGACGCCTCACTCCTATTCGACGTATTTCGGCGTACACGGCTGACGGAGTCCGTTCTCCCAAGGGAAGCGATCATGCTTGTTCAGCAATCGGCGGAGCCCGGGCTCCGGCACCCCGGCCAGGACGGGGCCACTCCTCCGGTCGTGGCCCGCTGCCTGAGCCAGTTCCGCCTGGAGGTCGACGGGCGGTCCGTGTCGCACTGGCGCGCCGGCAAGGCCAGGGCGCTGTTCCAGTACCTCCTGGTCAACCGCGACCGGCCCGTCCACCGCGACCGGCTCTACGAGGTGCTGTGGCCGGAAAGGGGCGACCGCAACTCCAGCTCGCTCAAGGTGGCCGTGCACGCCGTACGGCGGGTGCTCACCGAGTTCGAGGACAGGGACGGGTTCACCCTGCTCCACCAGGACCGCGGCTACCTGCTGCGGACGAACGGCGCGTGGGTGGACATCGAGGAGTTCGAGCGGGCCTTCGACCGCGGCCGGAGGGCGTGGGTGGCCAAGGACCACGACAGCGCCCTCGCGTGCTTCCAGCGCGCCGCCGACCTGTACGCCGGCGACTTCCTCGCCGGCGAGACCGGCGACTGGATCGACGAGCAGCGGCAGTGGATGCGGGACACCGCGCTGCGCGCCCTCTCGGTGCTGCGCAGCGAGTCGCTGGAGCGCGAGGACTGGCCGGCCGCGATGCACTGGTGCCGGCGGACCATCGAGGTCGACCCCTACCACGAGGCCGCCTACCAGACCCTGATGATGATGCACGGCGAACTCGGCGAACTCGGCCGCGTCCTGAGCTGGTACGAGCTGTACCGCCACCGGCTCCGCAACGACCTGGGCATCGAGCCGGACGAACGGACCGAGCGGCTGCTCGCCGCGCTGATGCGGGGCCGAAGCCGGCCGCCTGTGCCAGGCTTGCGGCCATGACGCCTCACGACCGGGGACCCGACCTGGCGCGCCTGCGCGCGGCGGTCGGCGACTTCGCCCGCTACACCGCGGCCGACAGGTCCTGGGAGCGGCTGCTCCTGGCGACCGGGCCGCGGATCGATCCGGCGCTCCCGGCCCACCGCCGGGCGCTGCTGGCCTGGCTGAACGCCTGGGGCTGCCGGTTGCGGTACCCGCGCGACGGCGAGCGCGACGTCTTCTGCGCGGAGACCGCCGCGTGGTGGGCCCGCTGGGGCGGGCACCTGCCCGGCCCGGACGCCGCGCTGGCGGGCCTGGCCGACGCCGAGATCGACCTGCTGGGAGAGTGCTACGCGGAGCTCGCGGCGATGCCGGCGGCACCGGGGGCACGACCCCGCTCGCTGGGGCCGACCGCGGCGACGAAGATGCTGCACGCGCTCCGCCCGCGGGCGCTGATGCCCTGGGACGCGGCCATCGCCGACGCCCTGCACGGGGCGCGTACGGCCGCCGCCTACCGCGCGCACCTGCGGCTGGGCCGGGAATGGGCGCGGCGCCTCCTCGCCGAGTCCGGTCTCGGCGGGGAGGCGCTGGCGGCGGAGCTGGGCCGGCCGGGGCGGCCGCTGGCGAAGATGCTGGACGACTACTGCTACCTGGCGTTCACCGCAGGAGCCTGACCAGGCTCCGGGCGGCCGTGCGGCTCGCGGCCAGCACGGTCTTCCCGGCGCCCCCGCTCCCCCCGGTGAAGGTGTAGACGCCCCTGGCCAGCGGGCGCAGCGACAGGCCGCCCGTGGGGTGGTAGCACTCGACCGCCGCGACGCTCCTGACCTTCCCGCGGGGCGGCCGGTACCCGATCCGCGACTCGGCGACGTCCAGGATCCTGGTCGTGAGAGCCGGGTCGGCCGCCACGCTCCCCGGGGTGACGTCCCACCTGTCGGTGGGCAGCCCGAGCAGGACCCTGCCCTGCGCGTACGCCCTGCCGTACAGACCGGACGTCTCGTCGACGAACGCGCTCGGACCCGCCCCGGCGGACGGCCCGAGCACGTACTGGATCACCTTGGTGCGCAGTCCCCCGTCCACCAGGCCGGTGCGCGCCAGGAGGTTCTGGGTCCAGGCTCCGGCCGCCACCACGACGGCGTCGAACCTGACCGGGCTGCCCCCGGCCGGCCGGACCTCGCCGTCGCGGGTGACAGCGTCGACCTGCCCGTCGGTGACGAACGCGCCCGACCGGGCGAGCTCGACCAGGAGCCGGTCGCGCAGCCCGTTCGGGGAGACGTACCCGGCGCGCTTCTCGACGACGGCCACACTGCCCTCCGGCAGCCCGCGGAAGGGGCCGCGGGCGCCGAGCTCCGCGGCGGTGAGCACGGAGATCGAGCCCGGGATGCGGCTGTGCACCAGGTCCACCAGGCCGGCGGTGCCCGATCCCAGGGCGGGCAGCAGGTACACCGAGCCGGTCTGCCGGTAGGACGCCCACTCCCGCAGCACCGGGCTCGCCTGGAGCTCGACCAGGCTGTCGGCGGCCTCCAGGCACAGGGCGGGGTCGGGTTCGAAGGCCCTGGTCAGCCCGCCGGAGGCGGCGCTGGCGTCGGCCCACCGGTGCGGCTCCCCGGTGAACAGGTGGACGGCGGTCCCCCGGATGACCTCGCACAGGCGCCAGGCCAGCATGGCCCCCGCGATCCCGCCGCCCACGACGGCGATTCTGGGCATCTCATTCCTCCGTTCCCGCCGCCGGGGCCGCCGCGTGCCGCGATTCCTCGGCCCGGTCGGGGGTGTGCATGCCGATCAGCCCGGCCACGGTCGCCACCGCGGAGACCAGTGCGGCCCACAGCCAGACGGAGCGGCCGACCTGGAACCAGACCAGGGTGCCGATCACCGGCCCGATCGCGGTGCCGAGGCCGAAGACGCTCTGCATGGCGCCGATGTACCGGCCGCGCAGCCGCTCCGGCCCCGCCATCGCCGGGTAGGCGAAGACGGTGGGCCCGCCGATGATCTCCGAGAGCGTCCAGACCAGGGTGCCGATCATGAACCAGATCGGGAGCGGGGAGATCGCGTAGATCGCGTAGCCGACCGAGACCAGGCCGAGGCCGAGCAGCGCGGTCAGCCGGATCGGCCACTTCTGCACGACCTTCGTCATCGCCAGCTCGCAGGTGATGACGATGAAGCCGTTCAGCGAGACGGCCGCGCCGTACCACCACAGGCTGATCCCGGCGGCGGCGATGTCCAGCGGGAGCGTGGCCGTGTACTGGCAGTAGACGGCGGAGGTGAGCAGCATCGCGAGCAGGTAGACGCTGTAGCGCCAGTCGGCGAGCACCGCGAGGTACCCGGAGCGGCCCCGCGGCTCCGGGCCGGCCGCCGCCGCGGCCTCCTTCCGGGCCCGGACGCCGCCGCGGGGCAGCGCGAACATCGCGATGGCGCCGAAGGCCAGCGCCGCGAAGGCCTCACCCCAGAAGAGCGCGTTGTAGGAGACGGTGAGCAGCGCGGCGCCGATCAGCGGGGCCGCGGTCATCCCCAGGTTCAGCCCCAGCCGGTACATCGCCGTGATCATCACCAGCCGGTGCTTCGGCGTCAGCTCGGTGATCATCGTCTGGGCCGCCGGCCGGTAGAACTGGCCGACCGCGCTGACCGCGAAGACGGCGGCGAGCAGCAGCGCGTAGGTGGGGGCGTAGAGGATGGACACGATCAGCGCGGCCGAGCCGGCCATGCTGACCAGCGTGACCGTCCGGGCGCCGAGGCGGTCGGAGAGCGAGCCGCCGACCAGCGAGCCCGCCACCGCGCCGCCGCCGTACACGCCCAGCGCGAGCCCGGCCTGCGTGGCGGAGAAGCCGCGGTCGGTCAGGAACAGCACCAGGTAGATCTGGATGAACGCGGCGAGCCTGCTGATGAAGCCCCCGAGGAGCAGCGCCCGGACGGCGACCGGGGCCTCCCTCAGGGTGACGAACACGCCGGCGTCCGGCTCTTTCACGGGGGTGGTCTTCTCGTTCTCGACAATGGCGGTCATACTGCCTTCACCTTCAGGTTGGCCTCGGCGGCGTCCAGCGCGGCCCGGCACTCGTCGACGGTCGGGGAGAGCGCGGTGGCGTAGGCGATACGCCCCCACAGGGTGCCCTTGGGCGGTGGTGAGACGGTCGCGCCCGGGGCGACGACCGGGGCGGCCCGGTCGATCTCCGGGGGCAGGCCCGCCTCGTCGAACTCGATCGACTCGATCGTGGTGTCGTCCTCGGCGACGTAGAAGAAGCGCACCCCGCCGACGAGCTTGCGCTCGGGGACGAGCGCGGGCGGGCGTCCGCAGGCCACCGCGGCGGCGGCCAGGCCGGGGTCGATCCCGGTGGTGAGCAGCCCGAGGTAGGGGATCATGTCCCCGCCCAGGCGGCCGTTCACCTCGATGACGCGCAGGCCCTTGGAGGAGAGCTTGATCTCGGTGTGGGTGAACCCGTCGGTGAACCCGAGCGCGGTGTGCGTGTCCTGCAGGACCCGGCAGAACTCCGGGTCGTCCAGGAGCTCGTCCCGGGCGTCGACGTAGTGGCCCACCTCCTCGCAGTACGGCTCGTAGCCGAGGACCTTCCTGCCGACGAAGAGGGGGGTGACCACGCCGCCCTGGACGACGGCGTCGACGCTCACCTCCGGGCCGTCGGCGAACTCCTCGACCAGGACGGGGACGTCGAACGTCGCCCCGTCGGGGACGGTCAGGTCGCGGACGAAGGCGAACCTGTCCTCCAGCTCCCGCGGGTCCTCGACCTTGATGACGCCGAGGCTGCCGCCGAGGCCCCGCGGCTTGAGGACGACCGGGTAGCCGACCTCCCCGGCGGCGCGCAGGGCCTCCTCGACCGTGGAGACCGCCGCCGACCTGGGCTGCGGCACGCCGAGCGCGTCGAGCGCGACGCGGGTGCGGTGCTTGTCGCGGCAGCGCCGCACCATCTCGGGGTCGCCGCCCGGCAGGCCGAGGGCCTCGGAGACGTACGAGGCGGCCAGGATCCTGGCCTCGTCCCAGCACAGCACCCCGTGCACCGGATCGCGGGCGGCCAGTTCCCGCGCGGCGGCCGCCATCGCGGGGCCGTCGGTCGTGTCGTCCACCACGGTCCAGCCGGTGACGTACTCCCGCTCCCAGCCGGGCTCGGCGGTCACGAAGAGGTGGACGCGGTACTCGGTGGAGATCGAGCGCAACAGGTATTCGCGGTAGTGCCGCATCCCCGTCGCGACCACCAGGATCAGCGGCCTGGTGTCTGCGGTCATGTCACGCCTCCTTGGCGGTGGTCACGAGTTCCCTGCCAGGGGTCTGCAGGGTGTCGAAGAACTCCTCGCGGGCGGGTTCCTCCTCGGTCGGGGCGATCCGGGAGGCCGCGAGGCGGAGCAGGGGCGGGGCCATCATCGAGGTCACCACCGCGACCAGGACGATGACGGTGTAGGACGCCGTGGTGAGCACGCCCAGGCGGAGCCCCACCATCGCGATGATCACTTCGATCACGCCCCGGGAGTTGAGACCGGCCCCCAGCGCGAGGGCCTCCCAGCGGTTGCGCCGCGCGATGAGCGCCCCGAGGTAGGCGCCGGCGAACTTGGCGGCGATGGCGACGGTCAGCACCAGGATCCCGGCCCCGAGCACGGACGGCTTGGCCAGCTCGGTCAGGTCCATCCGCAGGCCCGCCGTCGCGAAGAAGATCGGCGCGAGCACCGCGGCGACGATCATCTGCAGGGGGGCCAGCCTGGCGGGGCTCAGGTGCGGCGAGGAGCCGACGAGCGCGCCGCAGACGAGGGCGCCGAGGATGGCCTCGAACCCCATCGCGTGCGTGGCCGCGGCCGAGAGCAGGATCATGACGGTCACCGCGGCGACGGTGGGGATGCCTCCCTCGCCGCGGCCGGCGACGCGCAGCACCGTGTCGACCACGCGGCGGCCGAGGACGACGGCGACCAGCACGAGCACGGCGAGCAGCGCGATCGCGGTCAGCGCGGCCTGCCCGGTGCGGGCCCCGGCGGTGGCGAGCGCGGAGACCACCGACAGGAGCAGCCAGCCCACCACGTCGTCGATGATGGCCGTGCTGAGGATGAGCTGGCCGATGTCCCGGTGGAGCAGGCGCATCTCCGTCAGCACCTTGGCGATGACGGGGATGGCGCTGACGCAGAGCGCGACGCCCAGGAAGAGGGCGAAGACCGTCTGGTCGACGCCGTCGGCGATCAGCTCGGCGGGGGCCAGGAACCCGATCCCGACGCCGAGGACCAGCGGGACGATCAGTCCGGCGCCGCTGATCCAGGCGGCGCTCCGGCCCTGGCGCCGGATGAAGCCGAGGTCGAGATGCACGCCGGTCAGGCCCACCAGCAGCAACACGCCGAGCTGGCCGATGGCGTCGATCATGTGGAATCTGGCCGGGTCCGTGGGGAACAGCCACGCGGAGAGGTCGGGTGCGGCGTTGGCCAGCAGCGAGGGCCCGATCAGGATGCCCGCGCAGAGCTCGCCGAGCAGCGGGGGCAGTCCGAGGCGGGCCGCGAGCCGGCCCAGGAGGGTGGCCAGGCCGAGGAGCAGCCCGAGCTGGAGGAGGAGGACGAGGAGGTTGTGCGCGGGGATGACAGCGACCGGCGCCGTGGCGAACGCCACGGCTCAGTCGCCCTTCTCGACGTAGTACCAGTTCTCCGGGCTGATCATCCCGAAGGGGTTGATCGGCTCGAAGCCCCGCAGGTTGTTGGCCACCTCGAACAGCCGCAGTGAGAAGTTGGGGATGAAGATGACCGGGACCTGCTCGGCGATGTAGTCCTGGTACTCGTAGAGCGCGGCCGGGTCGTCGCTGGTCACGGTGCGGGCGATGAGCTCGTCGGCCTTCGGGTCGGTGTAGTGGCCGAAGTTGCCGCCGGCGTCGGTCTTGAACAGGATCTCGCCGCTCGGGTAGTGGTACACCCAGCCGCCGCCCCAGGTGCTCAGCTCCCACAGGCAGGGGCTGTCGGGCCCGGGGACGCACGGGGCGTCCTCCGCCACCAGGACCGAGCCGTAGACCTCCTGCAGCCGCATCTCGATGCCGGCCTTGGCGGCGTCGTCGCGGAACTGCTCCATCAGCCGGGTGAGCGCGGGGCGGCCCTCGGCGTAGCGGAGGGAGAAGCTGAGCTTGGTGCCCGCGGGGATGCCCGCGCCGGCCTGGCCGGGGCCCTCGCCGGGGTTGACGCAGACCGCCGGCGTCGTGCTGGTGTCCCAGCCGTTCTCCTCCAGGAGCTTGCGGGCCCGGTCGGGGTCGTAGGGCAGGATCGGCGCGCCCTGCAGGGAGGGCGAGACCAGGTCGCTCACCGGGTAGCGGGGCACCGGGCCGTCCTGGCGGTAGGCGTAGCCGTGGTAGATGTCGCGGGCCGCCCGGTCCTGGTCGAGGGTGTGCTGCATCGCCTGCCTGATGTAGGTCTGGGCGAGCATCTTCCCGGCGACGGTCGGGTTGTTGTAGTTGAGCGGGATGTAGCGGATGCAGAAGGCCGCCTGCGGGACGAGGGTGTAGTGCTCGCCCAGCGGGTTGGGCCCGCCCTTGGTGGGGTCGTCGGTCGGCTCGGTGCTGAAGCTCAGCGGCAGGTAGCCGACCTGGATGCCGTCGGGGCCGTCGGGCCCCCGGAGCAGCCTCTGGTACTCCTCCCCGTCGGACATGAAGGGGATCTGCCGGAACTCGTCCAGGTGCGGCTTGTTCGGGCCGGAGTAGTGCTCGTTGGGGACGAACGTGACGACGCCTTCCATGGTGTAGCTCTTCAGCCGCCACGGGCCGCTGACCACGCTCCAGATCGGGCTGTCGGCCCAGTGCACGCGGTCGGAGTTGTCCTCCTCGATGACGCCGCCGTTCTCCCCCATCAGGAAGTCGTAGACCGCGGCCACGTTCTCCAGGCTGGAGGAGGCGTCGGACGGCCCGTCGGCGGTGCGGTCCCACGCCTTGGGCATCGGGGTGATGGTGCTGAGCTGGTTCATCAGCACCCAGCGCTTGGAGTAGACCTTGTCGAAGGTGAAGTAGACCTTGTCCTCGGCGAGCTTGCCGTAGGAGACCAGGTTGTCGGGGAAGCAGCCGGGGACGTACTCCCCGTACCGCTCCCCCTTGACCGCCATCATGTTCACCCAGAACAGGACGTTGTCCGCGCAGATCGTCTCGCCGTTGGACCACTTCCAGGGCTTGACGGTGACGGTGACGGTCCGGCCGTCCTCGCTCCACTCCGGCGGCTCGCCGATGCTGAGGTCGTAGTCGACGTCCGGGGTGCCCTTGGTGCCGAAGAAGTAGAGGGGCCGGTACATCAGGATCTGGAACTCGAGCAGGTTGCGGGTGCCGAAGCGCTCCGGCGGGGTGAAGGGGAAGATGATGGACGGGGGGAAGCCGGGCGCGCACGCCCAGGTCACGGTGCCGCCCTTGACCGGCTTCTCCGCGCCGGGCCGGGCGATGGTGTTCAGAGTCATGACTGTCCCTCGGTGTTCGGGTCGATCTCTTCGAGCAGGGAGGTGCCGCTGTCCGCGTGGTCGCCGTAGCGCTCCCACGTCTCGTGGAGCCGCACGCGGCCGTCGGGGAGCATCTCGGGGACGCTGTGGCAGTGGCCCGACACGACGGCGCCGTCGTCGAGGACCATGCAGTAGGCGAAGTCGAGGCTGCCGTCGGGGGCGCAGACCCCGGTCAGGGTGCCCCGGCGGGCGTGCCCGCCGGCGAACTCGCCCCACAGCAGGTCGCCGTCCTGGCGGTACAGGGCGACCGGGTGCTTCTCCTCGGGGGGCACGCCGCCGGTGGTGAAGCGGCGCCCGTTGTAGTCGATCATCGCCGGGCCCCCCGCAGTTCGAGGGTGCAGCACTTGGCGCTCCCGCCGGACTTCAGCAGCTCGGAGAGCTCGACCCCGATCGGTTCGTAGCCGCGCTCGCGCAGCTCGTCCATCAGGTGGGTGGCCGCGGGCGGCAGCAGGACGTGGCGGCCGTCGGAGACGGCGTTCAGCCCGAACACCTCCGCGTCGGCCTCGGTGGCGATGATCGCGTCGGGGTACAGGACGCGCAGGACGCCCTGGCTCTCCCGGGCGAAGGCTCCGGGGTAGTACATGATCTGCTCGTCGTCCAGCACGGCCAGCGCGGTGTCGAGGTGGTAGAAGCGCGGGTCCACCAGGCGGAGCCCGGCCACGGGCCGCCCGAAGAACCGCTCCGCCTCGCGGTGCGAGCGGGTGTCGGTGCGGAAGCCGGTGCCGGCCAGCAGGTACCGGCCGGCGAGGAGGTAGTCGCCCTCGCCCTCGTTGACGTGGACCGCCTCGCGGGTCTCGTAGCCCCGGGCGCGGAACCACTCCAGGTAGGCGGGGCCCTCCGCGGCCCGCTCCGGGTGCCGGAACCGGGCGGACAGCACCTTCCCGTCGATGACGGTCGCGCCGTTGGCGGCGAAGACCATGTCGGGGGAGCCGGGCAGCGGGTCGATGAACTCCACCCGGTGGCCGAGCGCCCGGAAGGCGTGCAGCAGGCCTTCCCACTGGAGCCGGGCGAGGGAGCCGTCGACCGGCTTGCCGGGGTCCATCCACGGGTTGATGGAGTAGACCACGTCGAAGTGGGTGGGCGGGCACATCAGGTAGCGGCGGGGGCGGGCGACGCGCTGGACGCGCTGCGGCGCCTCGGTGGCCAGCTGGGTCATGACGGCTCTCCGTCCTGGACGAAGCGGACGGTGATCTTGGAGGCGTGGTCGAGCATCGCCTCCCGGGCGTCCTCCAGGGAGGTGCCGGTGGTGCCGAGGAAGCCGAGGATGCTGTTGCCCTCCGGCGGGCGCCGGACGACGTCCCCGGGCTTGGCCGTGATCTTGAGGAAGAAGACCCGGTCCGACTCGGCGACCTCGGCGGGCACGTCGACCGAGGCGATCGTGCCGGCGTCGCAGAGCAGGCACATCGCGGTGACGTGCACGCCGTTCGGCCGGTAGTGCCGCACTCGTGGCGCGGCGCCGCGCGCCACGTCCATCACCGCCCGGATCGGGCAGTGGTCGGCGGTGATCCTGGCGATGAGGTCCAGCCCGCCGCCGCCGGGCCGGATCGCGATCTCCAGCAGGTACGGCTCGCCCCGGTGGAAGCGGACCTCGGCGTGCAGCACGCTGCGCCGCAGCCCCTGGGCGTGCGCGCCGGCCCGGACGACCCGGTGGACCGCTGCCACCTGCTCGGGGGTGAGCGAGGTCGGCGCGTGGTGCACGTCGTCGTCGAAGGTGCCGCCCTCGACGGTGATGCGGTCCACGATCGAGCCGAGGTAGACCTCGCCGTCCCAGGCCACCGCCTCGATCAGGAACTCCTCGCCGTCCAGGAACGACTCCACCAGCAGGCCGTGCGGGCCGAGGTCGAGGCCGTGCGCCTCCATGGCGAACCACGACATGCCCTCGATGCCGGCGAGGGCCCGCGGGAACAGCTCCGCCATCTCCTCCCGGTCGTCGATCTTGAAGACGAAGTTGCTCGCGGCGCCCAGGGTGGGCTTGAGGATGACCGGGTAGCCGAAGTCCTCGGCGGCTCCGAGCGCCTCCGCGAGGTCGGTGACGAAGCGGAAGTCCGGGTGCGGCGCGCCGTGCGCGCGGTGCGCCTCGCGCATCAGCAGCTTGTTCCGGCTGGTCCTGGCCGCCTCGACGCCCACGCCCGGCAGGCCGAGCGCCTCCGCGACGGCCGCGACCGCGGTCACGGCCGACTCGGAGAAGGTGATGACCCCGTCGAAGCGCTCCTGCTCGTGCCAGACCTTGGCCTCGGTGATGAGGTCGTCGATCCGCTGGGAGCCCGCGAGGCGGTAGCGGCCGGCCGGCCAGAAGTCCGGGGTGCCGATCCCGTTGAGCACGTAGAGCTCGGCGCCGAAGTCCTGGACCTGCTGGTAGCGGGACTGGTAGTAGGTGGCGTTCTGCCTGGCCTCCAGGGCGAGGAGTTTCATCGGGGGCTCCCGGGGAGACGGGGAAGGAGGAAGGCGTCGATCGTCTCGGCGCCGGTGTCGAGGGTGAGCTCGACGCCCGCCGCCTCGGCTTCCGCCGCGACGTCGATCAGGATGGGGGCGGCGCAGGCCAGGAGGGTGCGCACCTGGAGCAGGAGGTCGCCGGTCTCGGCGTGCTCGGCGGTCAGCAGTCTGCCGAGCTGAGTGACGATGCCGTCCGCCGCCCGGGTCAGGCTGAAGGTGGCGAGGTCGTAGCAGAGGCGGAACCTCTCGACCATCACCGCCGCCCGCCGGCGGCCGGCGTCGGTGACCTTGAGCTCCTCCCCCGGGTCGGTGACGGCGGCCTCGACACGGGCGGCCAGGGCGTTCCACGGTTCGCGCAGCCGCCGGTCGGTGACCTTGTCGAGCCCCTCCCTGGTGAAGTTGGCCCGCTGGTCCTCCGGGCAGGTGAGCGCGAGGTAGAAGCGGACGAGGTCGCGTGGCACCTCGGCGACCAGGTCGGCGCCGCGGATCAGGTGGTTGCGGCTGGTGGAGAACTTCTCGTTCTCCAGCTCGTAGAACTCGTTGCAGACGTTGACGTCGGGGGTGATGTAGCGGTCGCCGTGGGCGAGCAGCATCACCAGGTCGACCATTCCCCAGAAGTAGACGTTGTCGAAGCCGTGGAAGTAGACCAGGCGGTTGCCGCTGCCGGCGCGCCAGAGCTCGTCGACGGGGCCCTCGGGCTCGCCGGCCGCCTTCCAGGTGCTGTAGATCGAGGCGGGCATCGCCTCGATCCAGGGGTAGAGGATCTGGCCGGGGGTCTCGGCGAACGGCGCGTCGATCCCCCACCCCGGCGACGGCACCGTGATCGGGATCTCGGGGAGCGGCCGGGCCAGGATCTCCCGGATGAGCTGGGCGCTGTGCCGCCGCCAGCCCCCCTCGCGGGCGGTGTAGTAGGCGGTGAGCTCCCGCCGGTGGTTCTCCAGGGGCAGGACCAGGACGTCGACCTCGCGTGAGGTCACCGGGTCGCCGGGGTCGAGGACCGAGCGCGGGTCGCCGAGGTCGTCGAAGTGGTTGGGATGGCCGCAGCCCTCGCAGGACCCGCCGCAGCTCTCGGTCAGGCAGGCCGGGCACTCGCCCTTGACCAGCCCGTCGAACAGGTAGGTCCCCGCGTTGCCGGCGTACGGCATGCGCACCGTGCGCAGCTCGAAGCGGCCCGCCTCGTGCAGGGCGGTGACGAAGTCGAGCACGGTCCGCCGGTAGACGTCGTCGACGGGGGGCAGCGGGGCGAGGGAGACGCCCATGGCCTCGATCGACCGCTGGATGCGGGCGGTGGACGTCGCGCACAGCTCCGCGGGTGTCGTGCCGTGCTTGCGCGCGGTCGAGATCATGTAGGACTGGCTGTCGTCGGTGCAGGTCGCGTACGTCACGGGACGCCCGTCGGCGCGCAGGTAGCGGGCGTGGACGTCACCGGCGAGGTACGGGCCCGCCAGGTGGCCGACGTGCAGGTCCCCGTTGGGGGTGGGGGTCGCGGCGATGACGATCGTCCCCGTCATTTCTCCTCCAGGTGGCGGGTCTCGAAAGCGCGGGTCATGTCGTGGTCCCACCAGATGCCGTACATCTCGAAGTCGGCGGTGCCGTCGTTGACGACCCGGTGGTCGGTGCCGGGTGGGAAGTAGGCGATGTCCCCGGCGGAGAAGGGGGCGTGCTCGCCCTCGCTCTCCAGGACCGCCTCACCGGAGACCGCGATGAAGATCTCGTACTCGTGGTGGGCGTGCCGGGTCGAGGCGGTTCCGGGCCGGATGACGCACCAGGCCCCCTCGAACGGGGCGTTCAGCGTGTTCCACGGGAGCAGCCGCTTGGCGAGCAGGCCGTTGTCCGGGCGGAGCTGGGCAGGGTCATAGGAACGAAGGTCCACGGGGGGTGTCTCCTCGGATCGCTTCGGCGGAGGGGGCGGAGGGGCGCTGCGGGGTCAGGAGGCGACCGGCAGGCTGAACGACGGCAGGAGCTCGGCGGTGCCGTGGCTCTCCCGGAGGTCGCCGACGATCTCCTCCGCGCGGTTGGCCAGGGTGCTGAGCAGGGAGTCGGCGATGCCGTGGGTGTCCTCGTTGACGCCCTGGAGGTAGCAGGCGGCGTCGGAGCCGGCGGGCAGGGCCAGCTTGTAGAAACGGCCGACATCGATCTCGTCGAGACCGGCCTTCGCGGCCAGGCCGCGCACCAGCGAGGGCATCCGGCGGTCGAAGCCGGTGCCGAGCAGCAGCACGTCGCACCGGAGCTCGTCGCGGCGGCCGCTCTTCCGGTCGGTCAGGGTGAGGACGATCTCGTCGCCCTCGGTCCTGGCCGCGGAGACGTCGGCCATGGTGATCATCCTGATCCGCTCCTGCCCGGTGAGGCGCTCCAGGTAGATCTGCCGGTAGAGGGTTTCGAGCATGCCCGGGGACAGGCCCGCGTAGTTGGTGCGGTGCATCTCGCCGAGGAGCTGGCGGCGCGCCTCGGGGCCGGACCGGTAGAACTCGTCGACGAAGGAGGCGTAGAAGAGCTCGTTGGTGAACTTGCTGCTCTCGTAGCCGTTGAGGCCGATGGAGCGCATGACCATGGTGCATCGGGCGTTGGGCATGCTCTGGTGGGTGGCCCACAGCATCTCGGCCGCGCTCTGCGCGCCGCCGATCACCACGACCCGGTGCGGGGCGTCGTGGTCGAGCCGGGCGATTCCCCGGCTGTACTCGGTGCTGTGGATGACCCGCTCTCTCGGGAGCGTCCCGAAGACCTCGGGGACGTGCGGGTCGCGGCCCGCGCCGATCATCAGGGTGCGGCAGGAGATGGTCGAGCCGTCGGCGAGCCGGACGGTCCACCGCTCGATCCGGCCGCCGGGGGACAGCACCGGATCGACCGCCACGCAGCGCCGGCCGTACTGGATGCGGACCCGCGTCAGTGATTCCGCCACCCAGAGGAGATAGTTCGATATCTCCATCCGGTAGGGGGTGAAACTGCCCAGGTTCACGAATTCGTGAAGCCTTCCCACGGAGTGCAGGTAGTTCACGAAGGAGAATCTGCTCTGCGGGTTTCTCAGGGTGACCAGGTCCTTGAGGAAGGAGACCTGGCTCTGCGTCCACGGCAGCAGCATTCCGCGCTGCCAGGCCACGTTCTCGTGCTGCTCGACGATCAGTGTTCTGGTCGCCAGTTCCGGTTCGAGCTCTTCGAGAGCCACGGCGAGGGCGAGGTTGGACGGCCCCGCGCCGAGGGCGAGCAGCTCGGCTTCCTGGTGCTTCACAGTGGTCGCCTCCTGGACGACTTCTCGGGCGCGGTGCCCGGAGTGAGTGGGTCTCTCCTGCTCGGGGTCACTGCCAGCCGGCCCCGTCGGTCAGGGCCGAGGCCGGCGTGGCCGCGAGAGCCGGGTCGTCACCGGCCGCCTCGCCGGCCGCGACCGTGGCCGCCCTGGCGGCCACGGGGGTGACGGCGAGCGGGAGGGCGCCGAGCACGGTGGGGACTGAACGGATCATGGTGTTCATCGTTTCCTTCCTTTCAGCCGGTGTTTCTCGGCGCTTTCTGCTTTTCGCGGCCCGGATACCCCCGATGGATTTCTCCGGACATTTCCTGATTTGTTCTGACGCTTTGATTCTTGGTCGGCGAGTCGGACTCCGGAAGGCCTCCGGGCTGTCAGCGCGCTGCAATGGCAGGTCGCTGCCAGGCCTGCCCGCCGAGCGTGCCAAGAGGGGCGAGCGCCAGGGTGAGGTCGGCGCCGCAGCCCGCCAGCGACCAGCCGGCGAGCCCGGGCACCGTGTCGAGACAGCGGCGACACAGCCGGTCCGCGGCGCTCTCGGCGACGTCGAGGGTGGGCTGGCGGAAGAACAGGCCGAGGGCGACGCCGTCGGGACGCGCCTCGCTGTAGGCGTGCTCCAGCCGGTCCTCGGGCTCGGCCAGCACCGTGAGCAGGCGGCGGATCTCGCGGGCGGAGGTCCGCTCCTCGGGCGAGACCGGGTGGCCGTCGATCTCGGGTGCGCGCAGCCGCGCGTGGATGAGGTACATGAATCGACCCTGGCCTCCCCTGCGGCGGACAGGCCAGGCTCCCGTCCTGGCATGAGCCTGCCCGGCAGAGACCTGCCAGGGCGCCGGGAACGGCCCGCGTGGCACGGGAAGCCGGGATTCCGGCAGGTCAGAGACCCGGAGACGGCCACGTAACCGGATCATCACTCCGCCGGGCTAGCGTCGGGTCTCGACCACCGTGAGGCCTGCCCGCACGGTCGCGTCTCGATCATGCTCGCACCGTGGAGGGCACGTGCTCACGATGCTTGGTCTCGGCTCCGCCGAGGAAACCGTCTACCGGACCATCCTGGAGAACCCCTCGTACGGAGTGGCGGAGCTGAGCGTGAAGCTGGGCTGGCCGGTCCACCGGATCCGCAGCACGCTGGACGAGCTGGCCAGGCTGTCGCTCCTGCGCCCCTCCTGGGAGGAGCCGGACGTGCTGCGCCTGGTCAGCCCGGAGGTGGGACTGGCCGCGCTGCTGGCCCGCGAGGAGGCCGCGCTGCTGGCCCGGCAGCAGGAGATCGAGCGGAGCCGGACAACCGTCGCCCAGATGATCGCGACCTACGCGGACCGGAACCCGGCGCAGCCCAGCGAGGACTCCGAAACGCTCGTCGGCATCGACACGATCCGCGCCAGGATCGAGGAACTGGTCGCCGGATGCCGGCACGAGCTCCTCGGGTTCGAACCGCAGGGCGCCCAGACCCCGGACAACATCGAGGCGAGCCGCCCGCTGGACGAGGCGCTGCTCGACCGCGGCGCCGCCCTCCGCATCGTCTACCTGGACAGCGTCCGCAACGACCAGTCGACCACCAGGTACGCGTTCTGGCTCACCGGGCGCGGCGGCCGGGTGCGCACGGCGCCCAGCCTCCCGCTCCGCATGATCGTCTTCGATCGGCAGGCGGCCCTCGTGCCGATGAACCCCGAGGACAGCGGCGCGGGAGCGGTCCTGCTGCGCGGAGCGGGCGTCGTCGCCGCCCTGGTCGCGCTGTTCGAGCGGACCTGGGAGGCCGCCACCCCCCTCGGCGGGGAACCCCGGCGTGACGAGAAGGGGCTCAGCAGCCAGGAGCGCGAGATCCTCCGCCTGCTCTCGCTGGGACTGACCGACGAGGTGGTGGCCCGCAGGCTCGACGTCTCGGTCCGCACCCTGCGGCGCGCCACCGCCGACCTGATGGAGCGGCTCGGCGCCCGGAGCCGGTTCCAGGCCGGCTACCTCGCGGCCGCCCGGGGATGGCTGCCGGAGCACCCCTGACGGGCCGCCGTCCCCGGTCGCGGCGGCGGGTTTTCCTGTCGCGTGCGGCGGGGAGGTGCCTATCGTCGGTGAAGCGGGGGAGCCGTCGTGGCGGGTTCCGGGGGGGATCCCGCGGCACCCCGCGCAATGGCGTCGCCCCCGGCACGGGCCCTGGCCGGCCGCGTCCGGGGACGCGCCGATGGGAGCGGGGGCATGGGATTCGAAGAGTTCAAGAAACGGCAGAGCGTCGTCTGGGGCACGGGGCCGTACGAGCGGTTGCCGCAGCACTATCAGCCGTTGCTCGACCACCTGGTGCGGGCGCTCGACGTCCGTCCCGGGGAGCGTGTGCTCGACGTCGCGACCGGGACCGGCGCGCTCGCGGCGCGGTTGGCCCGGTCCGGCGCGGAGGTCACCGGCGTCGATCTCGCACCCGGGCTGATCGAGACCGCGAAGCGGCTCGCCGCCGACGAGGGGCTCGACATCCGCTACGAGGTCGGGGACGCGGAGAACCTGCCGTACGAGGACGCGAGCTTCGACGTCGTCGCGTCCAGCATCGGCTCGATGTTCGCCCCCGACCACGACGCCGTCGCCCGGGAGCTGGCGCGGGTCTGCCGGCCCGGGGGCCGGCTGGTGCTCGGGCACTGGAGCCACGAGCGGGGTGTCGTGGACATGTTCAAGGTGATGGCGCCCTTCATGTCCCCGCCGCCGCCCGGGGCCGGCTCGCCGTTCCGGTGGGGAGACCGCGAGTACGCCGGGCAGCGGCTGGGCGGGGCCTTCGAGCTCCGCTACGAGGAGGGCGACGCGCCGCAGACCGGCGAGTCCGGCGAGGAGGTCTGGGAGCTCTTCGCCACGGTCTACGGGCCGACGAGAACGCTCGCCGAGTCGCTCGAACCCGGCCGGCGCGAGGAGCTGCGCCGCGCGTTCGTCGAGTTCTACGAGGGTTACCGCACGAAGGACGGCGTTCACCAGTCCCGGCCGTACCTCGTCGTCATCGGGGTGCGACGCCGCTGACCCCGTCCGGAGCCCTCCGGACGGCGAGGCCCCGGCGGCCGGGCCTGCCCCTGTTCGCGGCGCCGGTCCGCACCGCGGCAGGCCCGGCCGTGGCGGGACGGCCTCGTACCGGGCCGGCGCTCCCGCCCCGGCGCGTGGGGGATGCTTGAGGTGTGGTCTGGTTGCTTTTCGCGGACGAGCTCAGGATGTTCCTCGCCCGCGGCCGGCGGGACGGCCGGGTGCGGGTGGCGCAGGACGGCACCTCCTCGCTGGGCCACCTGGTCGAGTCGGTGGGCGTGCCGCTCACCGAGGTCGGGGCCCTGGTGGTCGGCGGGCGACCGGAGCCGCCGTCCTACCGGCCGGGGACCGGTGACACCGTGGACGTCCTCGCGGTGCGGCGGCCGCAGCGGGTGGACGCCCACGGCGCCGTCGCGTTCGTGCTCGACGTGCATCTCGGCACGCTCGCGCGGCGGTTGCGCCTGCTGGGAGTCGACGCGGCCTACCGCAACGACCGCGACGACGACGAGCTGATCGAGCAGGCGAACGCGGAACACCGTGTGCTGCTGACCCGCGACCGCGGCCTGCTGCGGCGCAGGACGCTCTGGTCGGGGGCGTACGTGCGCGGATCCCGGCCGGACGAGCAGCTGGCCGACGTCCTCGACCGGTTCGCGCCGCCGCTGTCCCCGTGGACACGCTGCGTCGCGTGCAACGGGCTGCTCGCGCCGGTCGCCAAGGAGGAGGTGGAACACCTGCTGCGGCCGGGCACCCGCCGCACCTACGACACCTTCGTGCGCTGCCGGTCGTGCGGCCGGCCGTACTGGCGCGGCGCGCACGGACGGCATCTGGAGACGATCGTGGACCGCGCCCGCGGGTGACCACCCACCCCCTCCCGGCCGCAGAGATCGGACCTCTGACTGCTATAACGGTCTCCGATCGATGGAGGTACGGCATGCGCGTCGCGTTGCACACCCGGCTCAAGCCGGGCACGGAGTCGGAATACGAGCAGGCGCACCGGGAGGTGCCCGCCGAGCTGGTCGAGGCGATCAGGAAGGGCGGTGCGCACGAGTGGACGATCTGGCGCAGCGGCCAGGACCTGTTCCACGTGATCGACTGCGACGACTACGAGGCGCTGCTCTCCTCGCTGGCCGGGCTGCCGGTGAACATCGCCTGGCAGGCCCGGATGGCGGAGCTGCTGGAGGTCACGCACGACTACTCCGAGGAGGGCGCGGGCAAGGGCCTGCCGGTGGCCTGGCACCTGCCCCCGCTGGACGCGCCCGCGGAGTGATCCGATCCCGGCGGGCCGCCCCGCCGGGATCCGCCGCGGGCGGGGAGGGGAGGAGCCCCGGGCCACCCCCTCCCCCGGCCTGACCGCCGGGACGTCCGAGGACCCGGCGGTCAGATGGGCAGCCGCCGGCCGGTGACCGCGGAGAAGAGCCGCTCCTTGCCCGGGACGATCCGCAGCCGGACCCGGTCGCCCTTGGCCGGCGGCGCGTTGGGGTCGACCCGGGCGATGACGGTCTGGTCGAGGAGCTCCGGGTAGGCCGGGTCGGCGTACTGGCCGTAGAGGAAGGCGTCCGAACCGAGTTCCTCGACGACGGTGACGGTGACGGGGAAGGCCCTGTGCTCCGCGTCGGCCCCGCCGGTCGTGTCGACGTCCTCGGGCCGGAAGCCGAGGATGACCCGGTCGGCGCTCTCGTCCTTGAGCGCCTTGAGCGTCTCGCGGGTCAGCGGCACCCGTGTCCCGCCGAGGACCGCCTCCTCGCCCTCGACGCGGAACTCGGCCAGGTTCATCGACGGCGAGCCGATGAAGCCGGCGACGAAGACGTTGGCCGGATGCTGGTAGAGGCGCAACGGCGTGTCGACCTGCTGGAGCACCCCGTCCTTGAGGACGGCGACCCGGTCGCCCATCGTCATGGCCTCGACCTGGTCGTGGGTCACGTAGACCGTCGTCACCCCGAGCCGGCGCTGCAGGGCGGCGATCTGGGTGCGGGTCTGCACGCGCAGCTTGGCGTCCAGGTTGGACAGCGGCTCGTCCATGAGGAACGCCTTCGGCTCGCGCACGATCGCCCGGCCCATGGCCACGCGCTGCCGCTGGCCGCCGGAGAGCGCCTTGGGCTTGCGGTCGAGGAACTCCTCCAGGTCGAGCAGGCGGGCGGCGTCGCGGACCCGGCGGTCGCGCTCGTCCTTGGGGATCTTCATCACCCGCAGCGCGAAGCCCATGTTGTCGGCCACCGACATGTGCGGGTAGAGCGCGTAGTTCTGGAACACCATCGCGATGTCCCGGTCGCGCGGCGCCAGGTGGGTGACGTCGCGGTCGCCGATGGCGATGCGCCCGCCGTCGACCCTTTCCAGCCCGGCGAGCATGCGCAGGGAGGTGGACTTCCCGCAGCCGGACGGGCCGACGAGAACCAGGAACTCGCCATCGCTGATGTCGAGGTTCAGGGCGTCCACCGCGGGCCGCTCGGTCCCGGGGTAGACCCGGGTCGCCTCCTCGTAAAGGACTCTGGCCATCGGTTCCTCCTATGTCACTGGAAACGGTCCGCCCGGCAGCCCGCCCGCCGTCCCGCGGACCGGCGGTCGTGGTCCCGGTTCCGGCCGCACCGTCATTCGCCCGGCCGTACGACTGCCTTGACCAGGCCGGGATCGCGGGCTCCGGCCGTGAGCGCCTGCTCCACCTCGGCCAGGCCGTAGTGCCCGGTGACCAGGGGGTCCAGCTGGACGCGGCCCGAGGCGGCCAGCGCGATGGCCGCCGGCCAGGTGTTGGCGTAGCGGAAGGTGCCGGTCACCTCGATCTCGCGCGTCTGCACGTGGGAGAGCGGCAGCGGGATCTCGTCCCCGCCCATGCCGACGAGGACGACCCGCCCGGCCCGGCCCACCACGCGGACGGCCTCCCCGACGACGGCGGGGTGACCCGAGCATTCGAGCAGCACGTCGGGGCCGAACGCGGCGTCGGCCAGCCGGTCCTCACGCACGTCGAGGGTCACGCTCGCGCCCAGGTCGCGGGCGAGCCCGAGCCGGACGGGGTTGACGTCGGTGATCATGACGTCGGTGGCGCCGAAGGCCAGCGCGGTCTGCAGGCAGAGCAGCCCGACCGGGCCCGCGCCGGTGACGAGCACCCGGGTGCCGGGGCCGACCCGCGCCTTCCGGCAGGCCCACACGCCCACCGAGAGCGGCTCGATGAGAGCGGCGGCGTCGTCGGAGAGGGTGTCCGGGACGGGGTGGGCGAACTCCTCGTGCACGACGACGTACTCGCAGAAGGCGCCGTCGATCGGCGGGGTGCCGAAGAACCGCATCCGCGGGCAGAGGTTGTACCGGCCGGCCCGGCAGTGCGGGCAGGTGAAGTCGGGCACGCCCGGCTCCAGCGAGACGCGCAGGCCCGTACGGTGGCGGCCGGCCTCGGAGCCGGCGCCGGCCACGGTCCCGGACGGCTCGTGGCCGAGCACCAGCGGGGCCTCCACCACGAAGTCGCCGATGCGCCCGTGTTCGTAGTAGTGCACGTCGGAACCGCACGTCCCGACCGAGGCCACCCGCACGAGCACGTCCCGGGGGCCGGGCTCGGGCCGGGGCCGCTCCTCCAGCGTGATCTTTCCTATGCCCTGCAGGACGGCGGCGCGCATGGTGTGTCCGGCCATGGTCTTCGCCCCTACTCCCCGGTGACGGCGCCGAGGGTGAGGCCGGTGACCAGCCAGCGGCGCACGGCGAGCCCGGCGAGCATCATCGGCACGACCACGATCGTGCCGATGGCGGTGAGCTGGCCCCAGTCGATGCCCGTCTGGGTGACCAGCTGGGAGGCGGCGATGGGCAGCGTCTGGGAGTTCGGCCCGGAGAAGACCACGGCGAAGGCGTAGTCGTTCCAGGCGAAGACCAGGCACAGCACGAAGGTGGTGACCAGTCCCGACTTGGTCAGCGGCAGGATGACCGTGTAGAAGGCCTGCCAGCGGGTGCAGCCGGCGACGAGCGCGGACTCCTCCAGGGAGGGCGGCACCTCGGCGAAGAACGCGCTCATCAGCCAGATGGCGAACGGCAGGTTGAAGGTCAGGTAGGCCAGCACCAGGCCGGGGATCGTGTCGATCAGGCCGAGCCCGCGGAAGATGAGGAAGAGCGGGACCACGACCGCCGCGATGGGCGCCATACGCGTCGAGATGATCCAGAAGGCCAGGTGTCTCTTCCCGCGCATCTGGGTCCGCGCCAGGCCGTAGCCCGCGAGCGCGCCCAGGCAGACCGCGAGCAGCGCGGAGATCCCGGCGGCGAGCACGCTGTGCCAGATGTAGGGTCCGAGGTTGTTGGGGCCGGTGAACAGGTTGACGTAGTTCTCCACGGTCGGCGTGAACAAGATCTGCGGGGTGGCCGCGGTCACGTCCGCGCGGCTCTTGAACGACGAGAGCAGCATCCAGAGCAGGGGGACCAGCGTCCAGACCAGAGCCAGGGCGAGGAGGATCACCACCCCCCAGCGGGAGCGCCGGCTGCTCTCCTCCAGCGGGGACTGCGGCACCCCCGGCGGGGCGGGGGTGATCACCCGTTCCCCTGTCTGCACGGCCGGACCGGCACCGGTCCGCTGGCGGGTGGACGACGGTGGCGTCATCGAAGTGCTCATCGGGTCAACCCCCTGACGTCCAGCAGTCGGACGAAGGTGCGGGCGATGATGATCGAGAAGACCAGCATCGCCAGGCCGATGGCCGCGGCGTAGCCGAGGTCGAAGAAGCGGAACGCGGTCTCGTACAGCCGGACCGGAATGATCTTGGTCGCGTCCGCGGGGCCGCCGTTGGTGGTGACCCAGATGATGTCGAAGTAGCGGATGGCGTCCATCGAGCGGATGAGCAGCGCGACGAGCAGCACGTTCGAGATCGCCGGGAAGAGGATGTACCGCAGCGTCATCCATCCCCGGGCGCCGTCGACGGCCGCGGCCTCCCGCACCGACTGGGGCACGCTCGACAGGCCGGCGAGGGTGATCAGGGCGATCAGCGGGGTCCACTCCCACACGTCCATCAGCACGACGGCGGCGAAGGCGCTGACCGGGCTGCCGAGGATGTCACCGGTGTACCCGAGGGAGCGCAGCACCCACGCGTAGAGCCCGAAGGTGGAGTCGGTGAGGTAGCGGCCCAGCAGGCCGACGATCGAGGGCGCGGCGAACATCGGGAGCAGCAGCAGGCTGAGCATGATGTTGCGGCCGCGCAGCACGCGGTACAGGCACAGCGCGATGGCCACCCCCAGGACCATCTCCAGCCCGACGGTGAGCACGAAGTAGACGACCGTGCGGAGCCACGACAGCCACAGGTCGCCGTCGGTGAAGAAGCGCGCCCAGTTCCTGAAGCCCACGATGTCGAGCCGGACCCCGCCCAGCAGCCGGACGAGGGAGAAGCTCATCGCGACCAGGGCGAGGAAGGGCACGATCGAGAGCGCGGCCAGCAGGATCAGGCCGGGTGTCATCATCCTGCCCTCGAAGCCGACTCTCGGCTCCTTCAGGGTGGCGGGTTCGGGCCGGGCGGGCCGGAAGACCGGCGAGGAGTCCGCGACGTGCGTCATCTAGGCCACCCACCCTCGCGCCACGATCTGGTCCACCCGGGATTTGATCGAACGCATCGCTTCCTCCGGTGTCGCCGCCCCGCTGAGCATCCGGGACAGCTGTGTGAAGATCGCGGTGTTGCACTCGTTCCACATCGGGATCTTGGGCCGGAGGCCGATGTTCTCGGCCCGCCAGGCCTGGCGCACCGCGGCGGCGGTGAGCATGTTGGGCATCGGCGAGGGCCGCCGCTCGGCCGCGCGCACCTCCGGCAGCTCGTACACGGAGGTGCGGGTGGGGGTGCCTCCGCCCGCCTTGCTCTTGAGGTTGGCGAGCTGCGTCTCGGGCGAGGTGGCCCACACGAGGAAGAGCCAGGCGGCGCCGCGCTCGTGGGGCAGCGTGTTCGCGCTGATCCCCACTCCCGTGCCCCCGTACATGTTGGCCGTGCCGGCCGGGCCCTTGGGCAGTGCCGCGTAACCGACCTTGCCGGGCATCACCTGCTCGTTGCTGGCCGCGAACTCGTGCCAGTTCGGGCACATCGCCAGCCGGCCCGCGCGGAACGCGGCGCCCACGCCGTCCCAGTCCCACGTCTTCGAGGCGGGGTCGGCGACGCCGAGCAGCCGGTTGTAGAACGCCGCGCCCGCGATGGCGGCGTCGGAGTCGAGCCGGCACGGGCCGGGGTCCCGTTTCCCCAGGCGCCCCACTTCCTTGCCGTTGTCGAAGTAGTCGCCGCCGTAGGACCACAGCACGTTGCTGAAGTCGTTCATCAGGGAGTCGTGCTGGCGGGCCTGGTGCCCGGTGCCGTATCTGACGTCCGACGTCGCGTTCTTGCCGAACCACTGGGCGATCTGGAGGTACTCCTCCCACGTCCGCTCGCCACCCGGGACGGGGTCGAACCCGAGGTCGTCCGCCATGCGGTCGTGGTACTTCTCGAACAGGTCGCGCCGGTACTGCCAGATCATCGTCGGCGCGTCGTACGGCAGGGCGTAGACCGCCTCGCGGTCGACGAACCGGCCGGCGGCGTCCATCTGGGCGGGGATGAAGTCCTCGACCCCGCCGGGCAGGTCCGGCAGGTTGGGGTCGGCCTGCAGCGAGCGCAGGTCCACCAGTCCTCGCTGGTACGGCGCGAGCACCTGGTAGGGGTCGGCATAGATCACCTGGTACTGGGCCCGGCCCGAGGCCAGGTCCAGGGCGACCCGCTGGACCAGCGCGGTCAGCTCCAGCGTCACGATGTTGACGTTGATCCCCGTCAGGTCGGTGAACGGCCGGGTGTTCGCGGCGATGGCGGCGGTGGGAGCGGTGTTCTCCGAGATGAAATTCAAGGTGGCGCCCTGGAACTGGCGCCACTGGTCATCGCTGGCGGTCCACGGCGCGTCACTGCGGGAGCCGCACGCGCTCAGGCTTCCCCCCAGAGCCAGCGACGCCCCGGCGGCCAGGGCACCCCGGAGAACGTCACGCCTGCTGGGCTGGGACGAGTTGCGATCCACTGTCCACTGCACCTCCTGACATTGCAGGCAAGGGCAACGACGACAGGTTTATCTCATACAAACGTGCACGTAAACACACATATATGAGATTTTCTCATAAATAATATGAGATTTTGGGTTTTCTCCTGGGAAGGCAAGCCGCCGCGGTTCCCCTCGGGCGCGGCGCGCTCACGCGCATGTCCCGCGTTCCGCGAGCTCCCGCACCGTCGCGCGGGCGCCTTTCGTGTGCAGCGATTCGAGCGCGCGCAGATACGGCTCGACAAACCGTTTGTCGTCGGCGAGGTCGCCGAAGAGGTCCCGGTCCTCGATGAAGGCCGTGGGGTGCTCGCGCTGCGTTCTCGCCGCGGCCGTCAGCCGGTCCCGCAGCCGGTCGACGATCTCGATCGGCTCACCGGACTCGTCGGCTCCCTCGGCGTAGCGCGCCCAGCTGGCCACCACGGCGGCCGCGCGGGCGACCTCGCCGCCGCGGGCCAGTTGCTCGCGCACGACGGGAAGCAGCCATTTCGGGATCCGGTCCGACGACTCGGCGCACAGTCTCGCGAGCGTGTCCCGCACCTCGGGATTGGAGAACCGCTCGATGAGGGTCCGTTTGTAGGCGGCCAGATCGATGCCCGGCACCGGCCGGAGCGTCGGCGTGGCCTCGGCGTCCATGTAGCCGAGGAGGAACGTCGCGATCGCGGGGTCGGCGGTCGCCTCGTGCGCGTACCGGTACCCGGCGAGGTAGCCGAAATAGCAGAGCGACTGGTGACCGGCGTTCAGCAGCCGCAGCTTCATCAGCTCGTACGGCTCCACGTCCGCGACGACCTGGACTCCGGCCTCCTCCCAGGGAGGACGCCCGCTGGAGAAACGGTCCTCGAGCACCCACTGCGTGAACGGCTCGCAGACGACCGGCCAGGCGTCCTCGACGCCGAAGCGCCGGACCAGGTCCTCGCGGTCCTCGTCGGTGGTGACGGGGGTGATGCGGTCGACCATGGAGTCGGGGAACGCGACGGCGTCCTCGATCCAGGCGGCGAGAGCGGGGTCGGCGAGCCGGGCGAACGCCGTGAAGGTGCGGCGCGCGACGTGGCCGTTCCCCTGGATGTTGTCGCACGACATGACGGTGAACGGCGCGGCCCCGCGGTCGCGGCGGCGGCGCAGGGCCTCGGTGACGAGCCCGAACACCGTGGCCGGGACCGCGCCGGGCGCCAGGTCGGCGCGGATCGCGGGAGCCTCCGCGTCGAACTCCCCGGTGACGGGGTGGATGTTGTAGCCGCCCTCCGTGACGGTGAGGGACACGATCCGCACCGCCGGGTCGGCCATCTTCTCGACGACCGCCTCCGGATCGTCGGGCGCGAAGAGATACTCGGTGATCGACCCGATGACACGGGCCTCGCGCGTCCCGTCGGGGTGCTTCAGCACCATCGTGTAGAGGCCGTCCTGCGCGGTCAGCGCGTCCCGCATCCGCGCGTCGCCGGGGAGGACCCCGACGCCGCAGATCGCCCAGTCGTGCGCCCTGCCGTCGTTCATCAGCCGGTCCAGATACATCGCCTGATGCGCCCGGTGGAATCCGCCCACCCCGAAGTGGACGATGCCGACCGTGAGCCTCGACCGGTCGTAGGAGGGGACCGCCACCTCCGGGGCGAGGGCTCCCACGGTCCCCTGCGTCAGCGTGGTCATTGCCATCGATCCCCCTGCGGCGGCGTCCCTCCTTCGTCTCTACGCTCGGCACGGCCAACTCCGACAGCTTCAAAATTTAAACTGTTGGTATAACGTCGCGTCGGAGGCGGGGACGGTGATCGTTATCGTGGGCGGGTGTCATCTGTTCTCCGCACCCGCCTGCTCGCCGCGCTCACGGCGTGCCTGACCGTCGCCGCCGGGCTGACGGTCCGCGCGGTCACCGGCGGCTGGTTCGGCAAGTACGCGGGCGACGCCCTCTACACCGTGCTGGTCTATACGCTGATCGTGCTGCTGCTGCCCCGTCTGTCCCCCGCGCGGGCCGCGCTCGGCGCCCTCGCCTTCAGCTGGGCGGTCGAGTTCGCCCAGCTCACGCCGGTGCCCGCGGCGCTGTCCGAGGTCAGCGTCGCCGCCCGGCTGGTGCTCGGCAGCACGTTCGGCGCGGCCGACCTCGTGGCGTACGCCGCCGGGGCGGCCCTCGCCGCCGGGGCCCACGCCCTGCTCCGGCACCGCTCACCGGCCGGGCGGGTCGTGGCCGCCGAGCGGCCCGGCCCCTGAACGGCCGTGTCCCCTGAGCACCGGTGGGCGCACCGTATGATTGCCGAGCCATGCCTGAAGGACACACCATCCACCGCCTCGCCGGGGAGCACCGGCGGGCGTTCGCCGGCCGGGCCGTGCACGCCGAGAGCCCGCAGGGCAGGTTCGCCGCCGGGGCCCTGCAGATCGACGGCCGGGTGCTCACGGAGGCCGACGCCCACGGCAAGCATCTGCTGCTGGGCTTCGACGACGAGCGGTGGCTCCACATCCACCTGGGCATCTACGGCAAGTACGCCTTCGGCCCCGTGCCCGCGCCCGCGCCGACGGGCGCCGTCCGGCTGCGCCTGAAGGGCGCCGAGGAGTACGCCGACCTGCGCGGGCCCAACGTCTGCGAGCTGCTCGACCCGGCCGAGAAGAAGGCGCTGCACGCCAGGCTGGGGCCCGACCCGCTGCGTGCGGACGCCGACCCGGAGCTCGCCTGGCGACGGATCGGCCGCAGCCGCACCTCGATCGGCGTGCTGCTGATGGACCAGTCGGTCGTCGCGGGGGTGGGCAACATCTACCGCGCCGAGGCGCTGTTCCGGCAGGGCATCGACCCGTCGCGTCCCGGGCGCGACCTGACCCGCGAGCAGTGGACGGCGATCTGGACGGACCTGGTGACGCTGATGGCCGAGGGCGTGCGGGCGGGCCGGATCGACACGGTCCGGCCGGAGCACACACCGGAGGCGATGGGCCGCCCGCCCCGCGTCGACGACCACGGCGGCGAGGTCTACGTCTACCGGCGTTCCGGCATGCCGTGCTTCCTGTGCGGCACCGAGGTCCGCACCGAGGTGCTCTCCGGGCGCAACCTCTTCTGGTGCCCGGCCTGCCAGACCCGCTGACCGGTCGCGCCGTCCGCCCCGGGGCCGGTGGATCCCGGCGCCGGCGCCGGTGAGGCCGGAAGGCCGGAGGCCGCCCCGGGGGGCGCTCACCCGCGCCTCCGCCCTCAGATCAGGGTTCGCGCCGTCCAGAGCTCGGGGAAGACGTCCCGTCGCATGCTCCGCTCCAGCCAGCTCAGCCCGCTCGATCCGCCGGACCCCGGCTTGGCGCCCATCGAGCGGCGCACCGCCATCACGTGACGGTAGCGCCAGTCGGAGAACTGCTCGGCCAGGTCGGTCAGCGTCTCGGCCAGCGGCGCCAGCGGCCCGGCGTACACCTCGGCCCAGGCCGCCTCGACCCCGGCGTCGGGCTCGTACTCGGCGGCGAGGTCGCGTTCCAGCACGGCCCGGGGGATCGGGTACCCGGCGCGGGCGAGGAAGGCGAGGACCGAGTCGTACAGGCTCGGCCGGTGCAGCGCCGCCACGAGCTCCCGGTGGGCCCGGGGGTTGCGGCGGTGCGGCCGGATGAGCGCCTCCGACTTGTTGCCCAGCAGGAACTCCACGTGCCGGTAGAGCGCCGACTGGAAGCCGGACCCCTCGCCGAGAGCGTCGCGGAAGGCGTTGAACTGGGCCGGGGTCAGCCAGCTCAGCGACGCCCAGGCGGCGTTGAGCGCCTGGAAGTGGCGGACCGTGCGGCGGATCGTCTGGATCGCGGCGGCGTCGTCGTCATCGTCGAGCTGCCGCTGGGCGAGCAGCCACTCCGAGCGGAGCAGCCCGAAGTACAGCTCCATCACCTGGGTGGTCACCAGGAACGGCAGTTCCTCGGGGACGTCGGTGACGGTGCGCTGGAGCCGGTGCAGGACGTCGGTGCCCACGTAGTCGTCGTAGGGAGTGGTGGCGTCGAACGCCAGCGTGGGCAGTCCTTCGTTCGCCTCGGCCCGCGCCCTGCGGTCCTGCTCGGTGAGCTGCCTGATGGCGGTCATCGTTCCTCCTCCATGTGTTCGTTTCCATGGTGGCCGGTAGCCGTCAATACCGAAATAATGGAGGAAAGGCGATTAACGGCTTCCGCCTTCGGAACGGAAGGCCACGGAGCCGATCAGGTTACGATGTGACGGAGCGTGACAGTGGACGCGATGGACTGGGCGTTGCTGGCCGAACTGCAGGCCGACGCGCGGCTGTCGTACAGCGAGCTCTCCCGGCGGGTGCACCTGTCCGCTCCGGCGGTGGCCGAGCGGGTGCGGCGGCTGGAGGAGACCGGCGTGATCACCGGCTACCACGCCAGGGTCGACCCGGCGCGGGCCGGGCGCGCGGTGGCCGCCCTGATCAGGATGTCGTGCTACGGACCGCGCTGCGTGCTCCGCGACGAGCAGGCGCTGGCCTGGCCGGAGATCCTGGAGGTGCACCGGGTGACCGGCGACACCTGCTGCCTGCTGCGGGTGGCCGCGCCCTCGATGACGGCCTTCGAGGAGATGATCGACCGGCTCGCCCCGTACGGCCATCCGTCGAGCATGATGGTGCTCTCCAGCCCCGTCGAGTGGCGCCCGCTCTCCCCCGCCTGAGCGGCCCGGCGAGCGCGGCCCGCCACCCGGTGGGCGCGCGGCGATCAGCAGGACCTGTCGGCGATCACCCCGGCGGTGGCGCGCCAGATCGGCGAGGCGGGGTCGATGACGTCGAAGTGGTCGCCTGACATCTCCAGGTACGTCACCTCGTCTCCGGCGGCCTGGGCGGCCCGCGCGTAACGGCGGCCGAAGTCGACCAGGTCGAGGTCGTCCCCGCCGCCCTGCACGATGAGCTGCGGCACCCCCAGGGGGAGGCGCTCCAGCGGCCCCGACCGCCGGTAGACCTCGGGCACCTCGGCGGCGGACCCGCCGAGGGCGGCGGCGACCGCGCCCGAGCTCATCTGCCGCAGGTCGCCTTCGACCAGGTCGAGCACCCCCGCCAGGGAGACGGCCAGGGTGACGCGGGGGTCGTCGGCCGCGGCATGCAGGGCCAGCTGCCCGCCCGCCGAGTGGCCGATCACGACGACCGGGCCGGTGGCCTCTTCGGCCACCAGGGCGATCCCCCGGGCGACGTCCTCGGTGGTCGCGGTCCAGCCGTGCAGGTCGGGGCGGCGATACTCGAGGTTCCAGGCGGCGAACCCCCGCCCGGCCAGGTCGACGCAGAGGGCGTCCATCAGGTCGGCGCCCCAGATCGAGCGCCAGAAGCCGCCGTGCAGCAGCACCGCGGCCGGTGCCCGCCCGGCGGTCTCGCGCGGCGGGCGCACCTCGGCCCACTGGTCGGGGTGCTCGCCGTAGGCGACCCGGCGCGCGGGCCACCGCGACCGGTGCACGGCGTGCCTGATCGCCCAGGTCAGCCCCCAGATCCCCCGCCCGTGCAGGTGGGTGGCCACCGTGCCGTCCACGGGCGCGGGGAGCGGGGCCGCGGATCTGGCGACGTCGAGCCAGACCGCGCCGGGATGCTCGGCGGCGAGGCTCCTGGCCTCGGGGTCGGGGCCGGGCAGGGCGACCAGCGCGCCGGGGAAGCCGAGCGCGGCCCGGAAGCCGGCGAGGTCGGGGGCCGGCGTCACCGTCCCGCTGACGCCGAGGGCCGCGAACTCCCGGTCGGCCACCTCGGTGAGGAGCCGCAGGTCGGCGACGAGGCCGGGACCGGTGACCACGAGCACCGTGGGATTCGGAGGGATCATCCGCTTATTGTGCTCCATACCAGACCATGCTCACGGTCATGGGACGGCGACCGTACGACACACCCGAAATCCTGGGTCTGCGCCAAATCTGTGTATAAGATCACCAACGTGATGGTATGTCCGCCTTCCGGGATGACCTCCAGTCCTGGCACCTCCGAGACGGTAGCGTCCGCGCATGCGCCACGTTGAGATCTCCGGCACGAGACTCCGGCTGAGGGAGGTCACCCTCGACGACGTGGACGCCCTGCACGCGGTCTACGGCGATCCCGCGGCCACCGAGCACCTGCCGTTCGACCCCCGCACCCGCGAGGAGGTCGAGGAGAGCGTCATCGAGGCCATGAAGTCCGCCGAGACCGAGCCCCGCCGGCTGTACGTGCTCGCGGTCACCGACGTCGACGGCGACGAGGCCTTCGGCGTCGCCCGGCTGCACATCGAGGCCGACCACCCGCACAGCGCGGAGATCGGCCTCGGGCTCCGCCCCGACTACTGGGGCCGGGGCCTCGGCACCGACCTCATCCGGCTGATCCTGACGTTCGGCTTCCGGCATCTGCGGCTCCACCGCATCTGGGGCGCCCGCTCCCCGGCCAACACCGCCGCCCAGCTCGCGATGCTGGTCGCCGGGATGGTCGAGGAGGGCAGGATCAGGCACCACGTCCGCGCCCGCGGCGTGTGGCGCGACTCCATCGTGCACTCGGCGCTGGAAGACGAGTGGGAGGGCCATCGCGACGCCTGACCCCGCGGTCCCGGCGGTGGCGGGCGACCACCCGCCGCAGCCGGTCCGGTCCCCACCGGGCCGGTCCACCCCGACCACCGCGCCGCCGATCGACCTCCGCGCCGTCGATCGGCGGCGCGGGCCGTACCGGACCGTGACCGCGTGATGTCGCCGGCGGTTCCGGACGTCCCGAAACGACCGATGAGGTTTACCCTTTCACCGGGTTGTGATGGAATTGCCGCCGTTTCCGAGTACGCGAAGCGGCGAATGGCCCTAAAGTCCGCGCATGTGAGTGACAGTCCCACCCTTCCCGTACGAGGACGTGCCGCCCGGCCCTCCGGCAGGCACCGCAGGCCCGTGCCCTCCCAGCTTCCGCCCGAGGCTCCAGCGCTGGTGCTGGCCGTGCTCGGTGACGCCTCCGGGGTCGCCGCGGAGGTCGCGGCCCTGATACGGGTCGACAACCCGCAGATCCAGGTCCGCCTGGCCGGCCTCGGCGAGGACGGCAAGCAGCTGACCTCCGAGCTGGAGGCCGCCGCCCGGGAGCGGCCGGAAGATGCCGCCGCCGCCATCGTGGTCCCGCTGCTGACCGGCCCTCACCCGGCCGCGGACCGGCTGGTCTCCACCGCGGTCGCGGCGAGCGGGGTCTCCGTGACGGTCACCGACCCGCTCGGGCCGCACCCGCTGCTGGCCGAGGCCCTGCACATCCGCCTGGCGGAGAAGGGCCTGGCGCGGGCCGACCGGATGCGGCTGCTCAACGTCTCCAGCCCGGTCGACGCGGTCATCCTGGCCACCGTCGGCGGCGAGAAGGCGGCGGCGGAGGCTCAGCCGACGGCGGTGCTGCTGGCCTCGCGGCTGACGCTCCCCGTGCTGGTCGCCTCCCTCGACAGCGGCCCCTCGGTCGCCGACGCGGCCGAGCGGCTGCGCGGCATCGGCGCCCAGCGGATCGCCCTGTCCCCGTGCGTCGTGGGCCCGGAGGCGCCCCCCGGACTGGCGGACGACGCGGCCGGGGCGGTCGGGGCCGAGTGCGCCGACGTCCTCGGGGCCCACGGTCTCGTCGCGGACCTGGCGGCCCGCGCCTACGGGAGCATCCTCTCGGCGGGCTGACAGCCCGCCTGCGGGGCCGGCCCCCTCCGGAGCCGGCCCCGTCCCCGGAAGGCGCGGACGCCCTCCCCGGGGCGTCCGGGACGCCTGAGGTGAGCGATCCCCCCTGACGGGTAATGACTCATGCGCAGTCACCAGAGGAGATCGATCATGCTGTTCGGGAAAGAGCACGTCGAGCGCTACCGGGCGACCGACGGCGCCGAGGGACACGAGTGGCAGGGCACCACGGCCCTGATCCTGACCACCAAGGGCCGCAAGACCGGCCGACGGCACGACACGCCGCTCATCTACCAGCGCCACGGGGACGACTACCTCGTGGTGGCCTCCAAGGGCGGCGCCGACGCCCCGCCCTCCTGGTACCTCAACCTGCAGGCCGACCCCGAGGTGGAGGTCCAGGTGCTGGGCGACCGCTTCCAGGCCACGGCGCGCACCGCCACCCCCGAGGAGAAGCCGGAGCTGTGGCAGATCATGACCGCGGCCTGGCCCGCCTACGACGAGTACCAGACGAAGACCGACCGGGAGATCCCGGTGATCGTGCTGGAGCGCACGTCGCCGTGAACGGTGCCCTCCGCTCCGGCCGTCAGGGCTCCAGCCAGACGTAGCCGGCGAACCTCCCGGTCCGGCCCTCCCGCCGGTGGGAGAACAGGTCGGCGGTCTCGATGGTGCAGCGAGTGTCGTGGAGGACCTCGGCGACACCCGCCTTGCCGAGCTGCTCGGTGATCGCGGCCCGCAGGTCGAGGGCCGGGGTGTCGTGACGGGTGATCGACCAGGCCGCGGGCAGCACCGCGGTGACCTCCTCGCGCAGCCCGGCGGGGACCTCGTAGCAGGAGCCGCAGGCCATCGGGCCGATCAGGGCGGTCATCCGCGCCGGGTCCGCGCCGCGCCCGGCCATCTCCGCCACGAGGGCGGGGACGACGCCGGCGACGGTGCCGACCCGCCCGGAGTGCGCGGCCCCGACCAGCCCGGCCCCGGGGTCGGCGAGCAGGACGGGCGCGCAGTCGGCGCACAGCGCGGCCAGGCCGAGACCGGGCACGTCCGTGCAGACCCCGTCCAGCGGCGGCGGTTCGGCCCCGAACGGCTCGGTGACGTAGCGGACGTCGGCGCTGTGGACCTGCCGCATGAACACGACCCGGTCCAGGCCGAACTCGGCGGCGGTCCTGGCGCGGTTGACGGCGACCGCCTCCGGGTCGTCCCCGCACATGCCTCCGAGGTTGCGGGTGCCGTACGGCTCGGCGCTCACGCCCCCGTGGCGGTCGGTGATCCTCATCTGAAAGTTCACGGCCCGACCATACTCGCCCGTGGAACCGCGTTCACCGGGGGTTCGTTACACGGGTACGCACATCCCCAAGAGATTGCGAGCGTCATGGCGCAGGTTGTGTACGACCGCAAGGAGCAGTTCAAGCAGATCGAGAGCGGTCTGCTGCCCGGCGAGCAGATCATCGCCGTCTACGACGCCATCGGGGCGGGCACGGGCTTCCTGGGCCTCACCGACAAGCGCGTGATCGTGCAGGACAAGTCCTTCGTCGGCAAGAAGACCGCCATCACGAGCATCCCGTACGGCAAGGTCTCGGCGGTCAGCGTGGTGAGCAACAAGTCGATCGGGGGGTCGTTCTTCTCCTCCGGGGCCATCGCCATCCACGTGGGCACCCACACCTACGAGGTGGAGTTCCGGGGCGACGAGAAGGCGCATCACGTGCACAACGTGATCCTGCACTTCATCTCCGCCTAGGAACCCCACCGTCGCCGGGGCCGGGCCGGTCGCCCGCGGGCGGTTCAGGAGGCCGCCGGGGGCTCCTTGCCGACGACCCGCAGGTAGAGGTCCGTGGTGCGCTCGGCGATCCGCTCCCAGGAGAAGTGCTCCACGGCGCGGACCCGCCCGGCCCGGCCCATCCGGGCGGCGAGGTCCGGGTCGGCCAGCAGCCGGTTCACCCGCTCGGCGAGGTCGGCGGCGAACCGGCCGGGATCGTGCGGGGTGCCGTCGGCGCCCTGGTCGATCGGGACCAGCAGCCCGGTCTCGCCGTCGGCCACGACCTCGGGGATGCCGCCGGTGGCGGTCGCCACGACCGCCGTCTCACAGGCCATCGCCTCCAGGTTCACGATGCCCATCGGCTCGTAGACCGAGGGGCAGACGAACACCGTCGCGTGGGTGAGGATCTGGATCACCTCGGGCCGGGGGAGCATCTCCGAGATCCAGACGACGCCCTCGCGGTCGAGCCCGCGCACGAGCCCGGTCACCTCGGCGGCGATCTCCGGGGTGTCCGGCGCGCCGGCGCACAGCACCAGCTGGGCGTCGGGGTGGAAGTCGCGGGCCGCGTGCAGCAGGTGCACCAGGCCCTTCTGCCGGGTGATCCGGCCGACGAAGACGACGTACGGCCTGGCGGGGTCGATGCCGTGCCGGGCCAGGACGTCGGTGCCGTGGTCCGGGGCGTACTCGCCGGTGTCGATCCCGTTGTGGATCACGGTGACCTTCTCCGGCGGGATCTCGGGATAGGCGGCGAGCACGTCGCGCCGCATGCCCTCGGAGACCGCGATGATCGCGTCGGCGGTGGCCAGCGCGCCGCGCTCGGCCCACGACGACAGCGTGTACCCGCCGCCGAGCTGCTCGGCCTTCCATGGCCGCAGCGGCTCCAGGCTGTGCGTGGTCACCACGTGCGGCGTGCCGTACAGCATCTTGGCCACGTGGCCGGCGAAGTTGGCGTACCACGTGTGGCTGTGGACCAGGTCCGCGCCGTCGCACGCGGCGGCCATCTCCAGGTCGACGCCGAGCACCTGGAGCGCGGCGTTGGCCGTCTCCAGCCCGCCGGGCACCCGGTAGGCCTCCACGCCCTCCTCCGCGCGCGGGGCCCCGAAGCAGCGGACCCGGGTGTCGGCGAGCCTGCGCAGCTCCCGGGCGAGGTACTCGACGTGAACACCGGCCCCTCCGTAGACGTCGGGGGGATATTCACGGGTCAGCAGATCCACTCGCATACGATCAGCCTAGTGTTTCAGCCCTGTTCGTCAGGTTAAGGTCCAGGTATGAGAGTCCTCGCGATTGTGCTCGCCGGTGGTGAAGGGAAGAGGCTCATGCCTCTGACGGCCGATCGGGCCAAGCCGGCGGTGCCGTTCGGGGGGATATACCGGCTCATCGACTTCGTGCTGTCGAATCTCGCCAACGGTCACTACCTGCAGATCGTCGTGCTGACGCAGTACAAGAACCACAGCTTGGACCGGCACATCTCCCGGACATGGCGCCTGTCGGCGATGCTCGGCAACTACGTGACGCCGGTACCCGCCCAGCAGCGCCTCGGACCGCACTGGTTCTCCGGTTCGGCCGACGCGCTGTTCCAGAACCTGAACCTGATCTATGACGAGATGCCGGACCACGTGATCGTGTTCGGCGCCGACCACATCTACCGGATGGACCCCCGGCAGATGGTGCAGCAGCATGTGGAGACCGGTGCCGACGTCACCGTCGCGGCGATCCGGCAGCCGCTCTCCCTGGCCGACCAGTTCGGGGTGATCGAGACGGACCCGGCGGGGCGGCGCATCGTCGCCTTCCGGGAGAAGCCCAAGGACGCCGTGGGCCTGGCCGACGCGCCCGACCAGATCTACGCGTCGATGGGCAACTACGTCTTCAAGACCCAGGCCATGATCGACGCGCTGAGGGAGGACGCGCTCGACCCGACGAGCAAGCACGACCTCGGCGGGAACATCATCCCGATGATGGTGAAGTCCGGCAGCGCGGAGGTCTACGACTTCGCCAACAACGTCGTGCCCGGCTCCACCGAGCGTGACCGGGGCTACTGGCGCGACGTGGGAACCCTGGACGCCTACTACGAGGCCCACATGGACCTCATCTCGGCGCACCCGGTCTTCAACCTGTACAACGGCCAGTGGCCCATCTACACCGGCCACGACCCGCTCCCGCCGGCCAAGTTCGTGCACAACGAAGGCGACCGGGTGGGCCGGGCGATCGACTCCCTGGTCTCCGCGGGCGTGATCGTCTCCGGTGGCCTGGCCCAGCGGTCCGTCCTCTCCCCGGGCGTGGTGCTGCACTCCCACTCCCAGGTCGAGGACTCGGTCCTGATGGGCAACGTGAAGGTGGGCCGGGGCGCGATCGTCCGCCGGGCCATCATCGACAAGAACGTGATCATCCCGGACGGCGCCCGGATCGGCTTCGATCCCGAGTACGACCGCAGCCGCTTCGCGGTGACCAACAGCGGCGTCGTGGTCATCGGCAAGAACGAGATCGTGGAGCGCTGACCCGGGTCATCCGGCCCGCCGCGGGGTCCCGGCGTCGGGTACGGGCCCGGATCACCGGTCCGGTTCCGTACCCGACGCCGGGCTCGGCGCCTCACCCGCGGGCCCGCCGGCCGGTGTGGCGGCCGGGCGGCGCCGCTCGGCAGCCCCGGGCGCGCGGCGGGCGCATGGCGGCGCTCGTCGCGTCGCGCCTGCCGGGGCGGTCGACCGCAGGGTGGCGACCCGGCCATCGACGAGGGGCTCGAAACCTCAGGAGATCCCTACCGGATAGATTTTCCCGGTCACTCCCCCAATTTGTGGCAAGGCCACATCGAAGCCTGAGAGACCGGATGTTCGGCATAATTCGCCCGTGTAGCGCCCATTCCTGTCCGAGCCTGCAGCGCGCCTGGCTGGCGCACCTGTGCGGGCTGTGCCTGACCCTCCGTGACGGGCAGGGACACGGGGCGCGGCTGGCCACCAACTACGACGGGCTGATCCTCTCGGTGCTGACCGAGGCGCAGAGCCCCGCGACGTCCCCGCACCGGACCGCCGGACCCTGCGCGCTGCGCGGGTTCCGCTCGGCGGACGTGGTGGACGCGCGGGCGGAGGGGGCGCGGCTGGCCGCCACGGTCTCGCTGGTCCTCGCCGCGGGCAGGCTGCGCGACCACGTGGCCGACGGCGACTCCGCCCGCGGTACCGCGTCGGCCCGCGGGCGGCTGGCGGCCCGCTGGGAGGCGGCGGGGGCCAGGATGGGCGCCGGGATCGGGTTCGACACCGCCGTGCTGACCTCGACGGTCGAGCGCCAGCTCGACCTGGAGGGCCGCCCCGGGGCGGCCCTGCTGGAGCTGACCGGCCCCACCGAGGAGGCCGTCGCCGCCGCGTTCGCGCACACCGCCGCCCTCGCGGGCGTGCCCGGCAACGCGGCGGCCCTGGCCGAGGCGGGCCGGTTCTTCGGCCGGATCGCCCACCTGCTGGACGCCGTGGAGGACCTGGAGGACGACGCCGCCCGCGGGGCGTTCAACCCGCTCACCGCGACCGGCACCCCGCTCCGGGAGGCGCGACGGCTCTGCGAGGACGCCGCGCACGGCCTGGAGCTGGCGCTGCGCGAACTGGAGCTCGCCGACCGGCACCTGGTGGACGTGCTGCTCGGCACCGAGGTGCGCCGGGCCGTGGAGCGGACGTTCGGCATGTCGTACGAGCGGCCGGGGGTGTTCCGCAGGACCGCCGCCGGGGTCGGGACCCTGCTCACCTGCGGTCTCTGGCGGCCTCGATGGAGTTCCAAGCGGAACAGGCCGTGCAAGAACCGGTGCATCCTGGACCAGTGCTGTGACTGCTGCGACTGCTGCAGTTGCTGCGACTGCGGCTCCTGAACGCGGGAACCCCGGGCGGGCGGGGCCCGGACGCGGCCCTCAGGAGGGGTCCGGGTCGCCGTCCGCGCCGGAGGTGCCGTCCCGGTGCCCCGTTCCCCGGCCGCCGCCCCGCCCGGCGAGCAGCTCGGGCACGGTCCCGGGGGGCGGCTCGGTCTCGACCCGGAAGCGGGGCAGCGCCTCGGGATACTTCTCGCGGACGAACGTCACCATGTGCTCGCGGATGTCGCACTTGAGGTCCCAGGCGCTGGCGGAGTCGGCGGCGCTCATCAGGGCGCGCAGCTCCAGCAGCCCGTTGGGGAGGGTGTCGGTGACCTGCAGGGTCCAGTCCTTCTGGTCCCAGAGCGGGTGCTCGCGCAGCACCCGGTAGAGCTCGGTGCGCAACTCCTCTACCGGCACCGACCAGTCGACCCGGAGGTACACGTGACCGATCACCCGGCTGCTGTGCCGGGTCCAGTTCTCGAACGGGTTGGACGCGAAGTGGGAGACCGGCAGGACCAGCCGGCGCTCGTCCCAGAGCCGCAGCACCACGTAGGTGAGGCTGAGCTCCTCGATGCGCCCCCACTCGCCCTTCACCACGACGACGTCGTCCAGGCGGAGCGCGTCGCTGAAGGCGAGCTGCAGGCCCGCGAGCATGTTGCCGAGGGTGGACTGCGCGGCGATGCCGACGACGACGCCGGCGATCCCGGCCGAGGCCAGGAGCCCGGCGCCGAGGGCGCGCACCTGCGGGAAGGTGAAGAGCATCGCGCCCAGCGCCACCACGATGATGACGGCCGAGGCGACCCGGCGGACCAGGGCGATCTGGGTGCGGATCCGCCGGGCCTTGCGGTTGCCCTCCCCCTCGATGGTGATCAGCCGTTCCAGGACCACGTCGGTGACCGCGTAGGCGGCCTGGATGAACAGCCAGGTGACGCACCCGATCATCAGCAGGCTGAGAATCCGCTCGATCATCACGCTGATGGAGCCCTCCGCCATGCCCGGCTCGTAGACCGTGTAGGCGGTCGCCACGGTGGCCGAGGCGAACCCGGGCCACGTGCAGCGGCGGACGAGCGGACCGGCGAGAGCCCATCTCTCGCCGATCAGCCGCGACCGCAGGATCCGGCGTACCACCTCCACGGCCACGACGGCGGCGAGCACGGAGATGATCATGATGAGCCATTCGGACACTGACGGCGTCCCCCTCGTCGTCTCTATCCTTGACCGGTTCTCTGCAGAGGAGAGGGTTTCCCCTGAACGACCAGCTAATCAGAAGGACTCATCAAACGTCACATTTCCCTCAACCGCTACCTGGTAGGCGGAGACCCTCCTTTCGAAGAAGTTCGCCAGCTCCTGCACGTCCTGCAGCTCCATGAACGCGAACGGGTTGGCCGTGCCGTACCGGACGGGCATCCCGAGCCGGACCAGCCGCTGGTCGGCGACGTACTCGAGGTACTCCCGCATCCGGTCCACGCTCATGCCGAGCAGCCCGTCCCCGCACAGGTCCTCGGCGAAGGCCAGCTCGGCCGCCACCGCCTCCTCCATCATCCGGGTGACCTGCTCGGTGAGCCTGCCGTCGAACAGGTCCGGCTCCTCGGCCCGTACGGTGTCCACGACGCCGAAGGCGAACTCCATGTGCAGGGACTCGTCGCGGAACACCCAGTTCGTCCCGGTGGCCAGGCCGCCGAGCAGGCCGCGGGAGCGGAACCAGTAGACGTAGGCGAAGGCGCCGTAGAAGAACAACCCCTCGATGCACGCGGCGAAGCAGATCAGGTTGAGCAGGAAGGCCCGCCGGTCCTCGCGGGTCTCCAGCCGGGTCAGCCCGCCGAGCGAGTCGATCCACCGGAAGCAGAACTCCGCCTTGTCGCGGATCGAGGGGATGTGCTCGACCGCGGCGAACGCCTTGACCCGCTCGTCCGGGTCGGGCAGGTAGGTGTCGAGCAGGGTCAGGTAGAACTGGACGTGCACCGCCTCCTCGAAGAGCTGCCTGCTGAGGTACAGGCGCGCCTCGGGCGCGTTGAGGTGCTGGTAGAGGTTGAGGACCAGGTTGTTGGCCACGATCGAGTCGCCGGTGGCGAAGAAGGCGACGAGGCGGTTGATCAGGTGGCGCTCCTCGGGCGTCATCTTCGCCAGGTCCGCCAGGTCGGAGGCGAGGTCCACCTCCTCCACGGTCCAGGTGTTGCGGATCGCGGCCCGGAAGCGTTCGTAGAACTCCGGGTAGCGCATCGGCCGCAGGGTCAGGTCCATGCCGGGGTCGAGCAGCATCAGGTGAGGGCCTTTCGAAGGGGTCGCTACCGGGTCGCCTACTGGCAGGCGTCGCAGTACTCGGGGTTCTCCAGGGAGCAGGCGACGGCCTCGGGATCGGGCGCGGTCCGCGCCGCGGGCGCCGCCACGGTGGCCTGCGCGATCCGGGTGGCCGGGCGCGAGCGCAGGTAGTAGGTGGTCTTCAGGCCCGACCGCCACGCGTAGGCGTACATCGAGGAGAGCTTGCCGATGGTCGGCGTGGCCATGAAGAGGTTCAGCGACTGCGACTGGTCGATGTACGGGGTGCGCGCGGCGGCCAGGTCGATCAGCGCCTTCTGCGGCAGCTCCCAGGCGGTCCGGTAGAGCAGCTTCAGGTCGGCGGGGATCTCCGGGATGTCCTGGACGGACCCGTCCGCGCGCTTGATCGCGTCGCGGATCCGCGGGGTCCACAGCCCCCGGGCCGCCAGGTCCCGGACCAGGTAACGGTTGACCTGGAGGAACTCCCCGGACAGGGTCTCGCGCTTGAAGACGTTGGAGACCTGGGGCTCGATGCACTCGTAGCAGCCCGCGATGGAGGCGATGGTGGCCGTGGGGGCGATCGCGATCATCAGCGAGTTGCGCAGGCCGGTCACCGCGATCCGCTCGCGGAGCGCGGTCCACTCCGCGGAGGTCGCCGCCCCGTAGTGGTCGGGGTGGAGCACCCCGGCGGCGGCCCTGGTCTCCTCGTAGGAGGGGTGGCGGCCCCGCTCGACCGCCAGGTCCGCGGAGGTGGCGTACGCGGCGAGCGCGATCTCCTCGGAGATCCGGGTGGACAGCGCCAGGGCCTCGGGGCCGTCGAAGGGCAGGCGCAGCGCGAACAGCACGTCGGCCAGGCCCATCATGCCGAGCCCGATCGGGCGCCAGCGCCGGTTGGCGGCCTCGGCCTCGGGGGTCGGGTAGAAGCCCAGGTCGATGGTGCGGTCGAGGAAACGCACCGCGGTGCGGACGGTGGCGCGCAGCCGCGGCCAGTCGACGTCGTCGCCGGAGGCGGTCAGGTGCGCGGCGAGGTTGATCGAGCCGAGGTTGCAGACGGCGGTCTCGGCGTCACCGGTGACCTCCAGGATCTCGGTGCAGAGGTTCGACAGATGGATGACGTTCTCCGGGCGCGCCGTCTGGTTGGAGGTGCGGTTGGCGGCGTCCTTGAACGTCATCCAGCCGTTGCCCGTCTGGGCGAGGGTGCGCATCATCCGGCCGTACAGGGTGCGGGCGGGGATCTGCCTGGTGAAGCGGCCCTCGGCCTCGGCGGCGCGGTAGGCCTCGTCGAACGCGGCGCCGTACAGGTCGACCAGGTGCGGGACCTCCTTGGGGTCGAACAGCGACCACACGCCGTCGGCCTCCACCCGGCGCATGAACTCGTCCGGGATCCAGTTCGCCAGGTTCAGGTTGTGCGTGCGGCGGGCCTCCTCGCCGGTGTTGTCGCGCAGTTCCAGGAACTCCTCGATGTCGGCGTGCCACGTCTCCAGGTAGACGCAGGCCGCGCCCTTGCGCCGGCCGCCCTGGTTGACCGCCGCGACGCTGGCGTCGAGTGTGCGCAGCCACGGCACGATGCCGTTGGAGTGGCCGTTGGTGCCCCGGATCAGCGAGCCCCGGGAGCGGATCCTGCTCCAGGAGATCCCGATCCCCCCGGCGTACTTCGACAGGCGCGCGACCTGGCCGTAGCGCTCGTAGACGGCCTCCAGCTCGTCGCGCGGGGAGTCGAGCAGGAAACAGGACGACAGCTGCGGCCTGCGTGACCCGGCGTTGAACAGGGTGGGCGAGCTGGGCAGGTAGGCCAGGGCGGCCATGAGCCCGTAGAGCTCGGCGGCCTCCTCGACCGTCTCCGACAGGCCGCAGGCGACCCGCAGGAGGAAATGCTGCGGGCGCTCCAGGACCTTGCGGGTCTCCGGGTGGCGCAGCAGGTAGCGGTCGTAGACCGTGCGCAGCCCGAAGTACTCGAACCGGGCGTCGGCCTCCGGGTCGATCAGCGCGTCCAGCGTCCCGGCGTCGGCGGCCACGAACTCCGCCAGCCGGTCGGCGACCAGCCCGGCCGCGTGGGTGGCGGCGACGGAGTCGGAGAAGCTCCGGACGCCGTGCCCGGCGGCCTCCTCGGCGATCAGCTCGGCCAGCAGCCCGGCGGCGACCTTGGAGTTCTCCGGGTCGGTGATCACCCGGGCGGCGGCCTCGTCGATGGCCAGCCGGCGATCGGCCGATGCCGCACCGGTCCGCGCCGCGTCCTGCCCGCGCGCCTCACCCGGGCCCCGCGCGCCGCCGGAAGGACCCGGAGCGCCCGCGTCCTGCCCGATGCTCTCCCCTGCGGTCTTCCCGGTGGCGCCGACCACGGTCTGTGTCACGTCCTGCCCCTCGCTCGCTCGAACTTCCCCGTACGCCTCTCCGGGGACGGGCACGCGGCAGCGAGCGATTCCGGGCACGCCGGACCGCTTCGTCCGCGGACCCTCCCACGAGGCCCTGGACACTCACGTCACCGGCAGGTCTTCGGACTCACGGGCACCGCGCACACGCCTACCGGCCGTCGCTTCCCGGGCATGGTTCACCCAGTGCTCAATGACGGCTTTCGTTCCCGTTCACCGCTGCGGGGCAGTCCCGGAATCGCACCGGGTTCCCTCTTTCCTCGCCTCTCCCGAGGCGAACCAGCAACGAGCAGGATCCTACATCTAGTACCGCCCGACGCAACCGCCCCAACAGGTTGTGTCGGAAGACTTCAGCAGGCCGAGATCGCGAAGGACCTCGCGGGTGCGCGCCGTCTCCGTGGACAGCCACTGGCGGAAGCCGTCGCCGCCGAGGTAGACCCGGCTCCAGCCGTTGGCCGCGCACCGGGCGCGCCAGGCGGGGTCGGCGTCGATCCCGTCGCACAGGGCGAGCGCCGCGTCCCGGTCCTCCTCCGCCATGCGCGCCGACCCGAGCAGGCCGCACCAGTCGCTGTACTCGAGGCGGACGTCCAGCTCCAGGAGCGTCGGCGCGTCGACCCCGTCGACGCGCTCTCCGGAGGAGACCACCAGGGGCCGCAGGCGGCCCGCGGCGATCCCGGCCCGGAAGGACCGGACCGAGCCGAGGAGCGCGGCCACCCGGCCGAGGTGGAGCGCCTCCACGGCGTCGGCGGCGGTGAGGTACCCGGCGTAGTCGAGCAGCCGGGCGTCGACCCCCAGGCACTTGCCGATCATGCCGTAGAGCACGTGGTCGGAGCCCCCCTCCAGCCGGCCGCCGACCGAGAGCGCGGCCGGGTCGCGACGGAGCTCGGCGGCGAAGTCGTCGAAGGAGCGCAGGCGGGAGTCGTCCGGGACGACGAGGGAGGCCCAGTCGCCGACGAGGCGGGCGAGGGGGGTGGTGGCGTTCACCAGGGGGACGGAGCCGGCGATCTCCGCGCCGGCCACCAGTGACATCCCGGCGACGAGCACCCTGCCTTCGCGCACGAAGGGGCCGCGGAGGGGGCCGAGCCCGTCCGTGGCGGCGGAGCCCGCCCCGGACGGGCGGTCGACGACCTGGACGGTCCGGGCGAGGCGCGACCGGGTCAGGACCGCGGCCAGCGTGCGGGGGACCGCCTCCCAGCTCTGACCGCGGGAGACGGGCGCGACGACGGAAAGCCGGTCCACCGCCGCGCCGGCCGAGCCGCTCGTCGAGCCACAGCCCGCGGCGGCCATCATCCCCGCAACAAGCGCCAAAAACCCCCTACGGCGCATAAGCGCCCCTTCCCCCCAATACCCCCTATAACTCGAATTACCCTCCTGACACCTCCTGTCACACGCGAGGGTGTCTTATCGGAGAGGTCTTACCGGGAAGGTCCCACCTGGAGGATCCGGGGTGGGTGGATCTACTCCACCGTGACGCTCTTGGCCAGGTTACGGGGCTTGTCGACGTCCCGGTCCAGCGCCACGGCCGCGTGGTAGGCGAAGAGCTGGAGCGGGATCGTCAGCAGGATCGGGTCCAGCTCGGTCTCGTTCCTGGGCACCACGACGCAGTCGTCGGCCAGCTTGGGGTCGGCGACGCGGTGCCCGACCATGAGCACCCGCCCGCCCCGGGCGCGGATCTCACCCAGCGTGGTGAGATTCTTGTCGAGCAGCTCGTCGTCGGGGACGATCGCCACGGTCGGCATCTCCGGGCCGATCAGCGCCAGCGGCCCGTGCTTGAGCTCGCTGGCCGGGTAGGCCTCGGCGTGGACGTAGGAGATCTCCTTGAGCTTCTGCGCGCCCTCACGGGCCACCGGGTAGCCCCGGACCCGTCCGACGAACATCATGCTCGGCGCCTCGGCGTACTTCCGCGCCAGCTCCTCGATCCGCGGCTCCAGCGCGAGGATCTCCTTGATCTGGTCGGGCAGCCTGCGCAGGCCCTCGCAGATGCGGCGGCCGTCGGCCGGGGACAGGTCGCGCACCCGGCCCAGGTGGAGCGCGAGCAGGGCGAAGGCCACGGCGGTCGAGGTGAACGCCTTCGTGCTCGCCACCGAGACCTCGGGTCCGGCGTGCAGGTAGACGCCGCCGTCGCACTCACGGGCGATCGCGCTGCCGACGGTGTTGACGATGCCGAGCACCCGGCCGCCCTTGCGCTTGAGCTCCTGGACCGCGGCGAGGGTGTCGTAGGTCTCCCCCGACTGGCTGATCGCCACATAGAGGGTGTCGGCCTCCACCACCGGGCTGCGGTAGCGGAACTCGCTGGCCGGCTCGGCGTCGGCCGGGATGCGCGCCAGCTCCTCGATGAGCTGGGCGCCGATCTGCCCCGAATAGTACGCGGACCCGCAGCCGATGATCTTGACCCGGCGGAACGAGCGGGTCTCCCGCGCGTCCATGTTGAGACCGCCGAGGTGGGCGATGTGGAAACGGTCGTCCAGGCGCCCGCGCAACGTCCTGGCCACGGTCTCGGGCTGCTCGGAGATCTCCTTGAGCAGGTAGTGCTCGTAGCCGCCGGTGTCGTAGTGGCCGGCCTCCCAGTCGACGGTCAGCGGCTCCTTGGCCGTCTCCCGGGCGTCGCTGGCGAAGGTGTTGAACCCGTCGGCCTTCAGCACCGCGATCTCGCCGTCCTCCAGGTGGACCACCTGGCGGGTGTAGCGGACCAGCGCGGCCACGTCGGAGGCGGCGAACATCTCCTTCTCGCCGATGCCCAGCACGATCGGGCTGCCGTTGCGGGCGACGACCACCTCGCCGGGGCGCTCGGCGTCGACCACCGCGATGCCGTAGGTGCCCACGACCCGCTTGAGCGCCACGCGGACCGCCTCCACGAGGGAGTCGGTCTCCTTGACCGTCCGGGCGATCAGGTGGGACAGCACCTCGGTGTCGGTCTCGGAGACGAAGACCGCGCCGTCGGCCTCCAGCTTGACCCGCAGCTCGTCGGCGTTCTCGATGATGCCGTTGTGCACGACCGCGACACGCTCGTCGCCGGACAGGTGCGGGTGGGCGTTGACGTCGCTGGGCGCGCCGTGGGTGGCCCAGCGGGTGTGGCCGATGCCCAGGCCGCCCTTGAAGCGCGCGGGCACGACCGCCGCCAGGTCGGCCACCCGGCCCTTGACCTTGCGCATCTTCAGGCCCTTGTTGGAGACCACCAGACCCGCCGAGTCGTAGCCCCGGTACTCAAGGCGCTGCAACCCCTCCAGCAGGATGGGGGCCGCGTCCTTCGGCCCAACGTAGGCCACGATTCCGCACATCTGACGTTCCTTTCACCCGTAGACGATCCGGCGCAGCTGGCGCAGGGAGAGTTCGGGTGCCGCGACACGACGGACCGCGAGCTCCGCGGCCACCCTGGGGAAGATCTCGTCGTTGATCAGTCCCCTCGCCTTCAGCTCCGCGTGACGCCGCCGGACGAAGTCGTCGACCGGCTCGGAGAAATAGGCCAGCACGTCGGCGACGACCCGCGCCGCCTCCCCGGGACCGAGCGCGCTCGTCCGGGTCAGATGGGCGATCAGGTCCTCATGGGGATGCCGTGCCGTGGACACAGAGCAGGACCATACGCACACCGGGGGGAGTGCACCAAGTTTTCTGCCCGTTTTCGGGCAACGAGTCGCCCCGGCGCCACAACCCGGCACCGGTTGCCGACTGTCGGTAGTCTCTCGTAACTCTGGGTAGCTACCGGAGGGGGAGGAACCACTATGCGCCATCTGCCAGGGGTCGCGATCGTCACCGCTCTCGTCGGGCTGATCCCGGCCGCCCCCGGAGAGGCCGCCCGGCCCGAGCGGCCCGCACCGCCCGAGCACGCCGCACGGTCCGGGCACCCCGCACGACCCGAGCACGCCGCACGGCCCGGCCACCCCGGACGGCCCGAAGCGCCCGGACGGCCGGCGGCGCGGACCGGACCCGGCAGGCAGGAGGCCTTCGCCCGGGCGGCGCGGGAGTACGGGGTGCCGGAGAGCGTGCTGCTGGCGGTCTCCTACCTGGAGTCCCGGTGGGACGGGAACGCCGGGCTGCCCAGCGTCTCGGCGGGCTACGGGCCGATGCACCTCGTCGACGGCCGGACCGGGCCGGGCCGCCCGCACGGCGCCGGGGAGGACCGGCGCGGCGACGAGACCCGCCCGCGCGTCGCGGCCGTCCCACGTGTCGCGGCGGCGCCCCCGGAGGACACCCTGGGACGAGCCGCCGCGCTGACCGGCATCCCGGCCGACGTGCTGCGCGAGGACCCGTCCGCCAACATCCGGGGCGGTGCCGCGCTGCTCGCCGACTACCAGCGGCGCACCGGCGGCGGGATCAGCGCCGACCCGGCGCGCTGGTACGACGCGGTGGCCCGCTACTCCGGCGTCCACGCCGGCACTCCGCCCCCTCCCGCGCCGGTCCCGTACGCGCCGGGCACGGCCCCGGTGGAGCGGCGCGCGGCGGGCGGTTCCGTGCTCGGCCAGCGCGCGCCGGGGGCGCGGGGGGGGTACGCGGCCGACAGGCGGGTGGCGGGGACGGAGGGCGGGG